>JAKSBI010000254.1 GCA_022361215.1 Hyphomicrobiales bacterium
ACCGGGCAGACCTGCATCGCCGGCTCGCGGCTCCTGGTGCAGGAGAGCATCCACGACGATTTCGTCGAGCGGCTGGTGAGCACCGCCTCGCAGGCGCGCATGGGCGACCCGCAGAGCTACGAGACCCAGATCGGCCCGGTCACCACGCCCGTGCAGTACCAGAAGATCCTCGACTACATGCAGATCGCCAAGTCGGAAGGCGCCGAGACGGTGCTGGGCGGCGGCCCCGCGGGCGCAGACGAAGGCGGCGGCAAGTGGTTCGTCAAGCCGACCATCTTCACCGGCGTCTCCAACGACATGCGCATCGCGCAGGAGGAGGTGTTCGGCCCGATCCTCTCGGTGATCAAGTTCAAGGACGAGGAACACGCGATCGAGATCGCCAACGACATCCTGTTCGGCCTGGCCGCAGGCGTGTGGACGCAGAACCTCAGGCGCGCCACCGTCATGGCGCAGCGGCTGCGCGCCGGGACCGTCTGGATCAACACCTATCGTGCCGTCAGCTTTACGTCACCCTTCGGGGGCTATAAGCATAGTGGCATCGGCCGCGAGAACGGCCGCGAGGCCATCGAGCAGTATCTCCAGACCAAGAGCGTCTGGGTCAGCACGGCCGAAGCGGTCGGGAACCCGTTCGTGATGAAGTAGCGGGCGCGGCGCCCACCCCGTCGCCGGCGTCGAGACGTCCCCGCCCTCCGGGCGCCGGACCAGACAAGGGAACGGATCAACAGACCCGGGCAGACGGCGCCCGCCGTCTCATGCGCGCGGGCGCGCCCCGGGGCAACACCAGAAAGGCATCGCACAATGTCCTACGAAAAACTTGAGCTGCTGATCGGCGGCGAGTGGTCCGCCGGAACCTCCGGCAAGACCGAGCCCGTGATCAACCCCGCCACCGAAGAGGTGCTGGCCGAGGTGCCGCACGCCAGCGCGGACGACCTCGACCGGGCGCTGGAGGCAAGCCTGGACGGCTTCAAGGTCTGGCGCGGCAAGACGGCGGTTGAGCGCCAGGCGATCATGGAGGGCGCCGCCCAGCTCATGACCGAGCGCAAGGAGGAGATGGCGCGCACGCTGACCCAGGAGATGGGCAAGCCTCTGGCCGAGGCCCGCATCGAGATGGACTTCGTCATCGCCGCCACGCGCTGGTACGGCGAGGAGGGCAAGCGGGCCTACGGCCGCATCGTGCCGCCGCGCCTGCCGGGCGCGCGCCAGATGGTGATGAAGGAGCCGGTCGGTCCCGCCACCGCCTTCGTGGCCTGGAACTTCCCCGGCACCAACGTCATCCGCAAGGTCGCCGGCGCGCTTGCCGCGGGCTGCTCCATCGTCATCAAGCCGAGCGAGGAGACGCCGGGCACCGGCGTGGCCATCGCCCGCTGCTTCCATGATGCGGGCGCGCCTCCCGGCGTCGTCAACGTGGTCTTCGGCGTGCCGGACGACGTCTCGCGCCACCTGCTGGGCTCGCCGATCCCGAAAAAGGTCTCGTTCACGGGCAGCGTGCCGGTCGGCAAGCACCTGCAGAAGCTCGCCGCCGACACGATGAAGCGCTGCACCATGGAGCTCGGCGGCCACGCGCCCGTGATGGTCTTCGACGACGCCGACGTCGACAAGGCGATCGACCTGACGATCGGCCACAAATATCGCAACGCCGGCCAGGTCTGCATCTCGCCGACCCGCTTCTACGTTCAGGAAAACGTCTACAACCAGTTCGTCGACGGCTTCACCGAGCGCTCCAAGGCCCTCAATGTGGGCAACGGCATGGAAGACGGCACCCAGATGGGCCCGCTGATCGCGGCCCGCCGGCTCGACGTCATGGAGCAGTTCGTCTCCGACGCCCGCGACCACGGCGCCCAGATCACGACCGGCGGCGAGCGTGTCGGCAACAACGGCTACTTCTACGCTCCGACCGTGATGAAGGACGTGCCGGACGACGCCATAATCATGCGCGAGGAGCCCTTCGGCCCGTTGGCGCCCATGGCCTCGTTCAAGACCTTCGACGAGCTGGTGGAGCGCGCCAACAGCCTGGATTTCGGCCTCGCCTCCTATGCCTTCACGGCGGACGGCGGCCGCGCCAAGAAGCTCTCCGAGGCCATCGATACGGGCCTCGTCGGCGTCAACAACGTCATGGTCGCCACGCCCGAGACGCCCTTCGGCGGCGTCAACGAGAGCGGCTACGGCTCGGAAGGCGGCATCGAGGGCCTCGACGCCTTCCTGCGCACCAAATTCGTCACCGAGCTCGACGTCTAGGCATCCCGCACCCGATTCCCCTCCCCTCATCGGGGAGGGGCCAGGGGTGGGGTGAAGAGCGCAAGAGGCCGATCAGGGCGCAACAGTCTGTTTTGTGGAGACTGGACCCCACACACTCCGTCATTCCTGCGAAAGCAGGAATGACGAGAGAGGGGGCTACGCCAACGCCCCTCTCAAGCCTCCCCCATGCCGCATAGGCCACGAGCGCGTAGGCCGGCTGGCGGTCCTGTCTAACCCTGAGGCTCGGCATATCCGGTGCGGGTCGGCATCTCGGACACCGGCTCCGTCTCGACGCACTCGCCGCGCGCTTCCGCCGACCGGGCATAGGCCGCCGCGGCCGGTGCCGCGCTCAGGCCGTGGGCGACGATGCTCAGCGTGACCGTGATCACGACCACTGTCAGGATGGTCTCGGCCGCCGGCATGTCCAGCTCCTCGACGATCAGCAGGCCGAACAGCACCGAGGCGAGCCCCCGCGGGCCGAACCAGCCGAGAAAGGCGACGGTGACGCCGCTGACGCCGGTGCCGGCAAGCGACAGCGCGATGGGCGCCATGCGGATGACCGTGAGGCTGAGCACCGCATAGAGCACGGCTTCCCATCCGATATCGCCGAAGACCTGCGGCATCATGGCGGCACCGAAGACCATGAAGGTGATCAACGTCAGGAGCTGGCCCTCGGACTCGGCGAACTCCAGGATGAACTTGCAGCGGCCCCGGATGACGTAGCCGAAGGTGAGGCCGGCGACGAAGGCGGCGATGAAGCCGTTGCCGCCCACGACCTCGGAGCCCACATAGGCCGCGCCGGCGAGCGCCAGGACCGCCGGTCCCTCGAAGGCCTCGGTCATCCATTCTTTGGCCGCCGCCTTGTCCATCAGCCAGCCGCCGGCGCAGCCGAGCACGATGCCGACCAGGGGCCCGAGCGTGACCTGCAGGGCGCCGAAGGTCAGGAACTCCCCGGCCCCGCCGCCCTCGGCGCCGTGATAGCCGGCGACGAGGCTCGCGAACAGCAGCACGAACGGCACCGCGATGCCGTCGTTGAGGCCGCTCTCCACGTTCAGCGCCTGGCGGATGCGCACCGGCACGCGCGGGTTCGACACCACGGACTGGCCGAGCGCCGCGTCGGTCGGCGCCAGGATGGCGGCGAGCAGCGCCGCCTCCATCAGCCCGAGCCCGAGCGGCAGCAGCACCGCCGTCAGCGTCCCGAGCGCGATGATCAAGGGCATGCCGATGAGCAGCATGCGCATGGGCAGGTTGTGGTCGCTCAAAAGCCTGCGCAGGTCGATCCGAGCGGCGTCGGAGAACAGCACCAGGATCAGCGTCACCTCGGCCAGCGTGTGGATCAGGCCGTGCGAGAGGTCCAGGTCCGCGAGGCCGAGACCGGCGCCGCCGATGGCGAGGCCGAAGGCCGCGAAGATCATCGGCGGCGTGATCACGGTGTCCTTGAGCCGCCCGGAGATCAGGCTGAAGGCGAGGATGCCCAGGGCGATGACGACAAGGCCGAGCTTTTCCATGGGATTGCGGTGCTCGTGCGGTTTGCAGGATCGGGCCGACGAGTGCCGCCCGTTCGCGATGGATGCCCGCGAGGCTGAAACAGTTACAGGCGATTCATGGAAAAGCTAGGACAGTTTCTCGGCGTCCTCCAACGACTCGTGGCCCGCATCGGCGCCAAACAGGACCAGCACGTCGCCGCTCCTCAGCTCGAAGCCCTCGTCCGGGTGGACCACCACCGCGCCGTCGCCCCGGCGCACGGCCAGCGCCTCGAGCCCGTGGCGCGCCAGATCGAGCGCCACCAGCGCCGCCCGGTCCGAGATCCAGGCGTCCTGCACCAGGTGCTCGGCGACGCTGACGCCGTCGGTCACCTGCAGCAGGCGCGCGAAGCGCCGCTTCCCGAGCGACGTGGTCGCCCTCAGCAGCCGCGACATGGCCTGGCACATCGCCCGGTCGGCCACCGGGTTGAGCAGGACGAACCAGAGCAGGGCGAGCCCGGCCGCGAGCCAGCCGAGCTGCGCGAGGACGGCGCCGGCGGTCTCGCCGACCCTGACGAAGGAGAGCACGAGCGTGGCCAGCACCGAGACCAGGCCCAGATTTCCGACGATCATGGCCAGGCTGACCACCTTCCGCCGCACGGGATAGTTGACGATGGTCTCGGCCTCCGAGGTGGTGAAGCCGGTGCCGGTGAAGGCCGAGAGCGCCTGAAAGCGCGCCACCGGCTCGGGCAGGCCGGTCAGCCTGAGGACGGTTGCGGCCAGCCGCACCAGCAGGAACGAGAAGCTCAGAACGACCATGAGGGTGAGTGCGGATCCCATCGCTCTCTCCAAACGGGGTTTCGAAGTCCGGGACTCTGTCCGATGGTCCCGTGATCGGCCGCGTTACACAAGGACATCGTGACGTCGGTTTGATCTGTTTACCTGCGGTCGGGCGTAACGTCCGGCGGGCCCGCGGCATCTGCGATGAGACGCGTCGCCGGAGACAGGACATGCGACGGATGGGGAGCGATGACCAGTACCAACACACATGATCTTGCATGGCACAAGGTGGCCGACGCCGACGAGTTGCCCGACGGGCGCGTGAAGACCGTCACGGCCGGCACGAAGTCCATGGCCCTGGTGCATTTCCAGGGCCGGTACGCGGCCATGGACAACCGCTGCCCGCACCAGGGCGGCCCGCTCGGCGAGGGCTCGATCGAGACCGGCGAGGGCGGCCAGTGCTGGCTGCGCTGTCCCTGGCACGGCTGGGACTTCGACCCGCTGACCGGCAAGCCCCCCGGTGGCCACGAGGACACCGGCCAGGAGATGTTCCCGGTGGAGCTGCGCGACGACGGCATCTATGTGGGCCTGGAGCCCGAGCCGGAGCGAGAGCGCACCGTCACGGACGTGATGGCCGAGACCATGGTCAACTGGGGCCTGAAGCGCGTCTTCGGCATGGTCGGCCATTCCAATCTCGGTCTCGCCGACGCGCTGAGGCTGCAGGAGGCCAAGGGCGCCATGTCCTATATCGGCATCCGCCACGAGGGCGCCGCGGCCTTCGCCTGCTCGGGCTACGCCAAGCTGACGGGCCGGCCCGCAGCCTGCCTGACCATCGCCGGACCGGGCGCCACCAACCTGCTGACCGGGCTCTGGGACGCCAAGGTCGACCGCGCGCCGGTGCTGGCGCTCACCGGCCAGGTGGACGTACAGGTGTTCGGACCGGGCGCCTTCCAGGAGATCGATCTGGCCTCGGCCTTCGAGGCGGTGAGCCAGTTCAGCCAGACGGTCCTGCACACCTCGAACCACGCGGAGCTGACGACGCTCGCGCTGAAGAACGCGCTGGTGCACAGGGACGTCAGCCACCTGATCTTTCCCGACGACGTGCAGACCCTGCCGGCGGGCGAGGCCAAGGCCTCCGGCCCCGAGGGCCGGCTGGGCCCGACCGGGATCACGCCGGACGAAGACTCCCTGAGCAAGGCCGTCGACACCATCCGCGCGGCGCGCCGGCCCATCGTCATCGTCGGCTACGGCGCCCGCGACGCCATGGACGAGGTCATCGCGCTGGCCGAGGCGCTGAAGGCGCCGGTGCTGACCACCTTCAAGGCCAAGGGCCAGATCGCCGACGACCATCCGAACGCCGCCGGCGTGCTCGGCCGCTCCGGCACACCCATCGCGAGCTGGTTCATGAACGAGTGCGACCTGATCGTCGCCTTCGGATCGTCCTTCTCGAACCACACCGGCATCGAGCGCGCCAAGCGCATCGTCCAGATCGACTTCGACCGCATGGCGCTCGGCAAGTTCCATCCCGTGGCCGTCCCGATCTGGGGCGAGATCGGCGTCACGGCCCGACTCATGCGCGAGCGGCTCGGCGGCGATACAGCAGCCGTTGACCAGACGGGCGAACTGGCCGAGCGCTGGACCGAATGGCGGGCGGAGAAGGAGAGCCGCGTCGCCGACGACCAGGGCCACGGCATCAACTCGGCAGCGGTCTTCGCGGCCCTGACGCGGCACGTGCCCGAGGACGCCATCATCCCCGTGGATGTGGGCAACAACACCTACTCCTTCGGCCGCTATTTCGAATGCAAGCGCCAACGCGTTTTGATGTCGGGCTATCTGGGCTCGATCGGCTTCGCCTTTCCGGCGGCGCTGGGCGCCTGGGCCGCGACCCAGGACTTCGACGAGTTCAAGGGCCGCAAGGTCGTCTCGGTCAGCGGCGACGGCGGCTTCGGGCAGTATCTGGCCGAGTTCACCACCGCCGTGAAATACGGCATGAACATCACCCATGTGCTGCTCAACAACTCGGAGCTGGGAAAAATCTCCAAGGAGCAGCGCGGCGGCGAGTGGCCGGTGTGGCAGACGGCGCTGCACAATCCGAGCTTCGCGGCCTATGCGCGGCTCTGCGGCGGCAAGGGCCTGAAGGTCACGTGCGCGGACGAGCTCGACGACGCGCTGATCGAGGCGCTCGCCCATGACGGCCCGGCGCTGGTCGAGGTCATCACCGACGCGGACCTGATCTAGAGCCTGTCCTGCCGATGGAACCCATCCCCCTGTTCCGTCATTCCCGCGAAAGCGGGAATGACGGAGAAGAATAAGTGCCAGGGCCCAGACGAGCGAAAGCGAAGAAAGGACAGGACATGGCTAACGCCTACCCTGAGGTGCTCGGCGCGGTGGACCCGCGTCAGCTCACCGAAGCGCGGCTGCGCGCACATCACGCGGCGCAGTGGCTGGCGCGTGTCGCCATCGGGCTGATCGCGCCCAAGGAGGATCACAGCCACACCAATCTGGGCTGGCTCACCGGGCAGAACAGCTTCGAGACCCACGACTTCGCCGGCGCGCACCGGCTGCGGCTCTGCGTGCCCGACCTGACGCTGTCGCTCCGGGACTCCGGCAGCGAGACAGTGGCCATGGCGCTGGCGGGCAAGACCGACGGCGACATCAAGACCTGGCTCGGCGATCAGCTCACGGGCGCCGGCGTCGATCCCGCAAAAGTCTTCGAGCCACTGCCCTATGTCAT
>JAKSBI010000592.1 GCA_022361215.1 Hyphomicrobiales bacterium
CTCTATCACGCGGCCCACCGCCGCCCACTGCAAGACGTGCTCACCTGCATCCGCGAGAAATGCACCATCCAGGAGGCCGGCCTCCGCCTCGAGGTCAATGCCGAGCGCCACCTGAAGGGCCCGCAGGAGATGGCCTGGCTGTTCCAGGGCTACGAGGACGCGCTCACTCGCGCCTGCGAGATCGCCGAGGCCTGTCGCTTCTCTCTCGACGAGCTGGTCTACGAATACCCGGACGAGCCCGTGCCCGCGGGCAAGACGCCGCAAGCGCATCTGGAGGACCTGACCTGGGCCGGCGCCGCCGAGCGCTACCCGGAGGGCCTGCCGCCGAAGATCGAGAAAACACTCGCCCGCGAGCTCGCGCTCATCGGCCAGCTCGGCTACGCGCCCTATTTCCTCACCGTGCACGACATCGTGCGGTTCGCGCGGGAGAAGGACATCCTCTGCCAGGGCCGGGGCTCGGCGGCCAACTCCGCCGTCTGCTACTGCCTCGGCATCACCAGCGTGAACCCGGCCGAGATCGACCTTCTGTTCGAGCGCTTCGTCTCGCCCGAGCGCAAGGAACCGCCGGACATCGACGTGGATTTCGAGCACGAGCGCCGCGAGGAGGTGATCCAGCACATCTACGAGCGCTACGGCCGCGACCGGGCCGGGCTCGCCGCCACGGTGATCTCCTACCGCGCCCGCTCGGCGCTGCGCGAGGTGGGCAAGGCCATGGGGCTGACCGAGGACACGGTGAGCGCGCTCGCCGGCACGGTCTGGGGCTCGCGCTCGAGCGGCCTGCCCGAGACCCATGTGCGCCAGGCGGGGCTGGACCCGGCCGACCCCCTGCTCTGCCGCACGCTGGAGCTGACCGACGAGCTGATCGGCTTCCCGCGCCATCTCTCCCAGCATGTGGGCGGCTTCGTGCTGACCCGCGGCCCGCTCTCGGAGCTGGTGCCCATCGGCAACGCCGCCATGGAGGACCGCACGGTGATCGAGTGGGACAAGGACGACCTCGACGCCCTCGGCCTGCTCAAGGTCGACGTGCTCGGCCTCGGCATGCTCACCTGCATCCGCAAATGCTTCGATCTCCTGGAGGCCCATTACGGACGCAAGCTCACGCTCGCCAGCGTGCCGCGTGAAGACCCGGCCGTCTACGACATGCTGTGCAGGGCGGACTCCATCGGCGTCTTCCAGGTGGAGAGCCGGGCGCAGATGAACATGCTGCCGCGCCTCAGGCCGCGCAAGTTCTACGACCTGGTGATCGAGGTCGCCATCGTGCGCCCCGGCCCGATCCAGGGCGACATGGTGCACCCCTATCTGCGCCGCCGGGACGGTCTGGAACCGGTGGACTATCCCGAGCCAAGCCCCGAGCACGGGCCCCCGGACGAGCTCCGCGACGTGCTGGAGAAGACCCTCGGCGTGCCACTGTTCCAGGAGCAGGCCATGCGCATCGCCATCGTCGCCGCCAAGTTCACCCCCGACGAGGCCAACCAGCTGCGCCACGCCATGGCCACCTTCCGCCGCCGCGGCACCATCAACGCGCTGAAGGAGAAGTTCGTCGGCCGCATGATCGCCCGCGGCTATCCGCCCGAGATCGCCGAGCGCTGCTTCAAGCAGATCGAGGGCTTCGGCGAGTACGGCTTCCCCGAGTCCCACTCGGCCAGCTTCTCGCTCTTGGTCTACATCTCCTCCTGGCTCAAATGCCACTACCCGGAGGTGTTCGCCTGCGGCCTCCTGAACGCCCAGCCCATGGGCTTCTACGCCCCGGCCCAGATCGTGCGCGACGCCCGCGAGCACGGCGCCGAGGCGCGCCCCGTCGACGTCAACAGGAGCCACTGGGACTCGACCCTCGAGCCCGCCCGCGACGGCACATGGGCGCTACGCCTCGGCCTCCGCCAGATCGACGGCCTCTCCCAGGACGAGGCCGAGCACATCGTCAAGGTGCGCCAGGACCCGGCAACCCCGCCCATGACGGCGAGCCCCGAGCCGCAAATCACCCAGGACAACGAGCCCCAGAAGGTCCCCCCACCTCTTCTTTTCCACCCCCCACCCCTAGCCCCTCCCCGCGAGGGGGAGGGGCTAGGGGGTAAAAAAAGAAGAGGTGGGGGCGAAACCAAGAACCACGCGAAGCCCCAAAACAGACCGGCCAGCGCCGCCACCCCCTTCCGCGACGCCCACGACCTCTGGCGCCGCGCCGGCGTACGCCGCGCCACGCTGGAGCGCCTGGCCGCCGCGGACGCCTTCCGCTCGCTGGGCCTCGACCGCCGCCAGGCCCTCTGGCAGGTGCGCGCGCTCGGCGAGGACGCCCCCCTGCCGCTCTTCGCGCAGGCCGACGCCAAGGACACCGGCCCCGAGCCCGAGGTCGCGCTGCCCCGCATGCCCCTCTCGGAGCATGTGATCAACGACTACCAGACCCTGCGCCTTTCGCTGAAAGCCCACCCCATGCGGTTCTTACGCCCGCGCTTCCGGGCCGCGCGCGTCGCCACCTGCGCCGACGTGCAAGCCATGCGCAATGGCCAGCCCGTCACCGTCGCCGGCGTCGTGCTCGTGCGCCAGCGCCCCGGCTCCGCCAAGGGCGTCGTTTTCATGACATTGGAGGACGAGACCGGCGTCGCCAACGCCGTGATCTGGCCGAAGGTGCTGGCGCGCTACCGCAAGATCGTGATGGGCGCCCGCCTGGTCCACATAAGAGGCCGCATCCAGCGCCACCAGGCCATCATCCACATCGTCGCCAACCGCCTGGAGGACCGCAGCTCCTGGCTGACACTCCTCTCCGAAGGCGCCCGCGCGGTCGCCTCACCGCTCGCCCACGCCGACGAGGTCGTGCGCCCGACGCCCGGCTCCTGGCACCCGCGGCGCCATCCGCGGAACATGCGGATCATTCCGAAGTCGCGGGACTTTCATTGAGGCTATGCCCCTCCAGCGCCGGCAACACGCTCAGCAGATAGACCCAGCTCCAGGTCAGGATCACGGCAATCGCCGTCGTCGGCCCCATGCCGAGCAGGGCCAGGAACAAGAGGTAGAGCGCAGGAGCGCCAATCAGCACCACAGCCACGGCCGCCAGAACGAGCCGTGAAACGCCTTCAACCGACAAAGCCAGCCCTGCCAGCGCAAAAAGGGCCGGCCATTGCAGCAGATAGCTTGCTCCAGGCAGCCGCAGACCGATTGGAAGCAGGGCCAGGATCACGACCAGAAGGCCGCCCGCAGCAATATCCTCCGCCGTCAATCTCAAGGGCTTCCAGGCCGTCACGACAGCCGACAGAACCACCGCCAGCATCCATAATCCCATGACGATCCAGATCTCCCTGGCACTCGGCCCCGATGTCGGCAGGCTCTTGAAGACCGCCGTGCCCCAAACCGAGGCGATGCCCTGCAGGGCAAACCAGACACCCAGAGCCAGCAGCGTCGTCAAACCGACGACATAGACACTCCCAAGCGCCAGCCCCCTCACGCTCAGCCGCCCGCGCCGCACGCCCACCACGAACACCCCGACGAACGCCAGCAGCGTCGCGACCGCGAAGACCTGCGCCCAGGCCACCGGATAGTGCACCAGCACCCGCCCGAGCAGGTCGAAGTACACCGCCCCCGCGCCCCCCTCCTCGCCGAGCGCGCGCAAATCCAGCCCCCCGAAATGCCGCGCCAGCGCCAGCGCGATCTGCCCGTGATGCTGCACGCTGTGCCGGTCGAGATTCGCGATGGTGTCGTGCTCGGTGTGATAAGCGCTGTAGCCATCGATGAAGGCGAAGTTGAAGCCGGGCTTGCCGGCTCGCTTGAAGTGGGTGAAGTCCGTGTCGTTGCGGAGCAGGTCGTAGATCGTCGGCGCGAGGGAGCTGGCGACCGGGCGCGGCAGGGCGCGGGCGAGCTC
>JAKSBI010000850.1 GCA_022361215.1 Hyphomicrobiales bacterium
CATCCAGGAAGGCAACATCGGCCTGATGAAGGCGGTCGACAAGTTCGAGTATCGCCGCGGCTACAAGTTCTCGACCTACGCTACCTGGTGGATCCGCCAGGCGATCACCCGCTCGATCGCCGACCAGGCGCGCACCATCCGTATCCCCGTGCACATGATCGAGACGATCAACAAGCTGGTCAGGACCTCGCGCCAGATGCTGCACGAGATCGGCCGCGAGCCGCCGCCGGAGGGGCTGGCCGCGAAGCTGGCCATGCCCCTGGAGCAGGTGCGCAAGGTCTTGAAGATCGCCAAGGAGCCGATCTCGCTCGAGACGCCGATCGGCGACGAGGAGGACTCCTATCTGGGCGACTTCATCGAGGACAAGAACGCCGTCCTGCCGATCGACGCCGCCATCCAGTCCAACCTGCGCGAGACCACCACCCGCGTGCTGGCGTCGCTGACGCCGCGCGAGGAGCGCGTGCTGCGCATGCGCTTCGGCATCGGCATGAACACGGACCACACGCTCGAAGAGGTGGGCCAGCAGTTCTCGGTGACCCGCGAGCGCATCCGCCAGATCGAGGCCAAGGCGCTGCGCAAGCTGAAGCACCCGAGCCGTTCCCGGAAGCTGCGCAGCTTCCTGGACAACTGATCCGACCGTTTCGGCCATGACCGCCGTCGTCCGCCGTGCAACGCCGGCGGAGGCGGAGGCCGTCGCCGATCTGGTGCGCCGGCACAACGCCGAGCAGGACGAGCCCACCGAGCATTTCACCGCCGAGAGCCTGATCCGCGACGGCTTCGGCGACGACGCCACGCTCACCGCCCTCGTGGCCGAGCAGGACGAGCGGCTGGTCGGCTTCGCGCTCCTGCACGTGGCCTACGAGGTCCCCTGGGCCGCGCGGGGCCTCTATCTCACCGACCTCTTCGTCCTGCCCGAGGCCAGGCGCCAGGGCGTCGGCCGCGCCCTGGTCGCGGCCTGCGCCCGGGAGTCGCGCGACCAGGGCCGCAGCTATGTCTGGTGGGTCTCCAAGCCCTGGAACGAGCAGGCCCGCGCCTTCTACGAGGCCCTCGGCGCCATCACGGCGCCGGTGAACGCCCATGCCCTGACGTTCGAGGCCTTCGAGACGCTGTCGAGTGAGGCGGAGGACGCGGGCGGCTGAGGGTGGCGGGCCGAAATCCCCCTTGTCACCGCGACCAGGGCTCGCCGGCGATCAGCTTGTCCGCGATGTGTCGGGCTGTGACCTCGAATAGCTTCTCGCCCTTCTCGGCCGTGGCCCGGCGGGCGTCGCCGCGCACGCCCGAAGGGGCGAAATCCTTGAAGGACGTCCAGACCGTGATCGGGTCGGAGAGGGGAGACGAGTCGCCCTTCACGTAGCCCGGCTGATGGGCCTCCGCGAGCTTGTCCTCGCGCACCAGCTCCGGGCGGATCGCCAGCATCATCGAGGTCTCGGCCTCGCAGGCGTGCTGAAGCTGGGCCTGGTCCTCGAGGATCGGCTCGATGTCGCCCGCCTGGCTGGCGAGCATGGGGTAGGTGGTCGCCGCGAGCCGCACGCCCAGCTCATGCGCCAGCTCGTCGGTCAGGACGCTCAGCGCGGCGATGTTGCCGCCATGGCCGTTGACGATCAGGATCCTGGAGAACCCGGCATCCCGGATGGACCGGACCACGTCCCGCAGAAGGGCGTGGTAGGTGGCGAAGGAGATCGAGAAGGTGCCGCCGAAGGCCACATGATGGCGGGCGAGGCCGACCCAGACCGTCGGCGCAACCAGGACGGCGCGCTGCTCGCGCACCTTGAGCGCCACGCGCCGGGCGATCTCGGCGGTGAGAATGGCGTCGCAGCCGGTCGGCAGATGGGGCCCGTGCTGCTCGGTCGAGGCCACGGGTAGGATGACGATGGTCTCCTCGTCCGCCAGCGCGCCCACTTCGGCCGCGGTCATGTTGCTCCAGTCGATCTCCTGCTGCATCTCCTGTGTCCTCCAATGCGGTTTCCGTGGATCATGTCGGCTGCCGACGGTGAGTCGAATACGAGCTCACGGGCGACCGGCCGTGGCGAGTGCCCGAGAAAGAGAGTGATAGTGATCTGCCAGATCGATGTCCGCGATGTCGAGCCCGAAGACCGCGAGGACTGGCTGAAGCTGTGGGAAGGCTACAATGCCTTCTACGAGCGCCTTGGTCCGACGGCACTCCCCTCGGCCGTGACGGACATGACGTGGGCGCGTTTCTTCGACGCCCAAGAGCCCGTGCACTGCCTGGTGGCGGACGATGGCGATCGAGTTGTCGGGCTCGCACACTACATCTTTCACCGGAACACGATCATGCTGGGCCCGACCTGCTATCTGCAGGATGTTTTCACGAGCGAGCAGGCGCGCGGCCGGGGCGTCGGGCGCGCACTCATTGATGCGGTCTACGACCGCGCGCGGGCCGCCGGGGCGATGCGCGTCTACTGGCACACGCACGAGTCCAACGCGACGGCGCGCGGGCTCTACGACAAGATCGCCGAGCGGTCCGGCTTCATCGTCTATCGCAGGGATCTCTGACGCGGCGCGCGTCCGCATGGCGGACGATCGGTCAACGGTTCCGGACGATCCCACATGGCAGTCCCCGCGCCTGAGGCGCACATGGTTGGTCAGGCCGACCGAAGACGATCGGCCGAGCCTCGTTCCATTCGATAGGAGCTGCAACCATGGACGTTAGAGTCGTAACGAAGCAGATGCACGCTTTTCTGGATTATCCGGTCGCTCTGAGCCTGCTGACCGTCCCCTTTCTGCTGCAACTCGGCAGCTCGAACCCGCTGGCGCTCTGGCTGGCGGTCGGCGTCGGCGTTGCGGCGCTTGTCCTGACGGTGCTGACCGATCATCACCTCGGCGTCGTTCGGGTGCTGCCCTATGGGTTCCACCTGGCGGTGGACGGGGCCGTGGGCGTGGTGTTCGTGCTGGCGCCGTTCGCCCTGAGCTTTTCCGGGATCGATGCCTGGTACTACTGGCTGAACGGCGCGGCCGTCCTGATCGTCGTGGGACTGCACAAGCCGGAGCCGGCTCTCGCTCAGCAAGCCGCGTAAGTCCGCAAGAAAACGGCCCGGGGCGCACATCCCTCGGGCCGTTTTGCGGTTCTGCCGCTCCGGCGTGTTGTTCCAGC
>JAKSBI010000394.1 GCA_022361215.1 Hyphomicrobiales bacterium
CGGACGCAGACCTCGACCGCGCCATTCCCGCAGCCGCCTCCGGGATTTTCGGATCCACGGGTCAGACCTGCGTGGCCGGGTCGCGTCTGTTGGTGCACGAGGATGTCTGCGACCAGGTTACCGAAGGCGTGCGTGTGCTGGCCGAAAAACGGCGGCTTGGCAATCCGCTGGATCCGGCAACGGAGATGGGGCCGGCGGCGAACAGGGCGCAATTCGACAAGATCATGAGCTATGTCGACCACGGCAAGGAGGATGGTGCGCGGCTTGTGACCGGCGGCAAGCGCGCCGGCGGTCCGGATCTGGACCGTGGATTGTTTATAGAGCCGACCGTGTTTGCCGATGTCACGCGCACTATGCGTATCGCGCGCGAAGAGATCTTCGGCCCCGTGCTGTCGATCATACCTTTTTCCAGCGACCAAGAGGCCGTCGAGATCGCCAATGAGGTGGATTTCGGTCTCGCCTCCGCGGTTTGGACTCGCGATCTGCCGCGCGCGCACCGCATCGCCCATCAGATCAGGGCGGGTTCGGTCTGGGTCAACGGCTATCGGCAGAACGATCCGATGGTGCCTGTGGGCGGTTACAAAATGTCCGGCCTGGGGCGCGAAAGCGGAGCCGATATGATCAAACAATACCTGGAAGAAAAAGCTGTCTGGATCAACTACTGAGCCAGGCTTCGTTCAGAATGAATCACAGAGCTTGAGAGATCCGACGATGCTGATTGAAAGCGTGACCGTCCGACGCGCTGAGTTTCCCTTGTACGAGCCATACGAACTGGCTTTTGGCAATACGGAATCCTATCAGTCCGTGGTCGTCGAGGTGACGACCGACACAGGAAGAAAGGGCTTGTGCGAGGCCATCATCATTACCGGCTACACCCCGGAAACCGTCGAAAAGGCCTATCGCACGCTCACCGGTCTCGGCCCGAGGCTCGTGGGCCTACCCGTCGACGCCATCGCCGACACGGCCGCGCCCCTGCATGGCGAGGTGCCCTTCGGAGCCTCAGCGCTGGTCATCGCAACCGAAATAGCCAGCGGCATGCCCGAATTGTCCCCGGACCGCGCGATCCGCTGCCCGATCCTGGCACTGGTCAAGAACAAGGAGCCCGCCGCCCTC
>JAKSBI010000365.1 GCA_022361215.1 Hyphomicrobiales bacterium
GCCGGATAGCGCCGCATAACGTCCGGGTCGTGGCCCGGAACGACGTGTTGGGGCGAGGCCGCCAGCTCGACCACCCGGTCATAGCCCTTCAGCATGTCCTCCACGTCGACGACGATGTGGAAGCGCCGCTTCTCCTCGTAGCTCTCGTAGAAATGGGCGGCGTCCGAGGCGAGCACCACCGGTCCGCGCTCGGTCGCCACGCGCACGCACTGCAGGCCGCGGCTGTGGCCGCCGATCTTGTGCACCGTGACGCCCGGCGCGATCGGGGCGTCGCCCTCGTGGAACACGACGCGCCCGGAATAGACCTTGCGCACCATCTGGCAGACATGGTCTGCCGTGAACGGGTCCTGCAGCGGCCCCGGGCACATGCAGGGCCCTGTGGCGTAGACCATCTCGGCCTCCTGCAGATGGAAGCGCGCCGCGTCGAAGCGGTCCAGCGTGCCAGCGTGGTCGTAGTGCATGTGGGTGATCACCACCTGCTCGACGGCCGCCGCGTCGACGTCGATCATGGCCAGGGCCTCGTGCGGCTCGCGCGTATGGGGCCGCTCGCGCCGCCGCGCTTCCGCGGCGTCGAAGCCGGTGTCGACCAGGATCGTACGGTTGGCGTTGCGGATGACCCAGACAAAAAAGTCGAGCGGCCGGGGCGCCTCGGCCTTGTCGTCGAAGATGAAGCACTGCCCGCGCGTGCGCGTGACGTCCTCGGCATATTTGAGCGCGAAGATCTCGTAGGTTTCCCAATCGGCCATGTGTCCCCTCCCGGCGTGACTGATACCGCATCAAAGCATGGCCCGATGCAAAGCGGAACGACGGGAGGGGCAGGCGGGGCTCAGACGCCCGCGAGCGACTTTCAGAACTCGCCATCGACCTTCATTTGCACCCCGCCGCGCCCGCGCGCGGTCAAAGCAGCCCGAAGACTCGCGGCCGGAAGCCCGAGCCCGGCCGGTCGCCGGCCACGACGGCGCTCGGCTTGGCGGTCAGGCCGCCGTCGGGCGCCTCCATGGTGCCGTCGGCGAGCTCGAAGAGCAGGCCGCAGGCCCAGGTCTGGCCGCGCCTGAAGCCGCTCCTGGTCCTGTCGGCGAAGATGTTCACGCTCATGGCGGGACCGACGTAGTATTGGCCCACGGGGCTGCGGTCCAGCGGCACCCGGGCGACGCCGAAGCCGAGCCGGTCCTCGGGCGCGAACCGCTCCGCCGCCGCGCGCGTCCGCCAGATGCCGCAGACGATCTGCGCGCTTCTGACGCTGTTATGCACCTGGGTCAGCTCGACCGGCACCAGGATGCTGTGGACGGCCTTGCCGCCCTTGCGCGGATTGGCGTGCGGCAGCGGCGGCTCCGCCGCGGCCCCGGCCGCACCGACGAGCAGCGCCACAAGACCAGCCCCTGCCAAACCCCGCCTCATCCGCCCCCGCCAAACAGATGCCCCGCACGCAACGAAGGATCGAGTCAGCGTCGCGCACCGGTGCTATGGTCGGCCGACTCGCAAGAACACGCAATCCCTTCCGCTTGCGACCGGGACCAAAAAGAAGGAGCACCCCATGTCCATCGAACGCCACGACGTCGGCGCCCGCATGAGCCAGATCGTGATCCACAACGGGATCGTCTACCTCTCCGGCCAGACCTCCGACGCCGGCGCCGACACCGCCACCCAGACCCAGGAGGTGCTGGCCAAGATCGACCGCCACCTGGCCGCCGCCGGGACCGACAAGTCCAAGCTCCTGTCCGCTCAGATCTGGCTCCGCGACATCGCCGATTTCGACACCATGAACGCGGTCTGGGAAGCCTGGGTGCCGGAAGGCCAGACCCCGGCCCGCGCCACGGTCGAGGCCCGCCTCGCCCGCTCCAGCCTGCGCGTCGAGATCCAGGTGACCGCCGCGCTCTAAAGCATGTCTCCCGAAAGTGGATACCGGTTTCGGGAAAAAAGACATGCTTCACCAAAGAGCTAGAGCAATGGCGCGAATCAGAATGATCGCGACAGGCTCTAGGGATGCGCAGTTGATGCGGCGTATCCGTTACCAACTGTAAGCATGATTGACGATCGGATGGGTCCCGGATTGAGAGCACAATAGGGGTCAGACCCCAGCAGGGGTCTGACCCCTATCACGCACGGCCCGTCCGCGGGGCACCCGGAGACCCACATGGATCCCGGTCTGCGCCCATTGGCGTCCGGGATGACGGCTGTATTGGCGGGACGCCTCCCGCCTATCGACGAAAGGGCCGCACATGCATCCGCTCTTCCTGCTCGATTTCTTCGGCATCGTCGTCTTCGCGGTCTCGGGCACGCTGAAGGCCAGCCGCAACCGCA
>JAKSBI010000064.1 GCA_022361215.1 Hyphomicrobiales bacterium
CGGCGCAGATGGGTGTGGGCGAGGGCGCCCACGAACAGATCGCCCTTCCAGTTGGGGAACTTGTCGCCGTCGTAGAAGGCCATGCCGCTCGGCGCGATCGACGGCACCCAGTAGACCACCGGCTGCTGCATGCCGGGCGCGGCCGTCTTGTCGGAGATGGTTGCGCCGGAGTAGTCGATGCCGAAGGTGATGGCCGGCCAGCCGTAATTGGCGCCGGGCTTCAGGATGTTGACCTCGTCGCCGCCGCGCGGGCCATGCTCATGGGTCCAGATCGCCGCGCTGCCGGGTTGCAGGGCGATGCCCTGCACGTTGCGGTTGCCGTAGGTGTAGATCTCGGGCCGGGCGTCCTCGCGGCCGGCGAAGGGATTGTCCTTGGGCACGCTGCCGTCGTCGTTGATGCGCACGACCGTGCCGATGTGGTTCGAGGTCTTCTGCGACTCCGCCATGTAGGAGCCGCGGTCGCCCAGGGTCACGAACAGCGTGCCGTCGGGCGCGAACAGCAGCCGGCCGCCGAAGTGGCGCCCACCGCGCGTCTTCGGCGCGGCGCTGAAGATGACCTCGACGTCGCTCAGCTTGCCGCCCTCGAAGCGGCCGCGTGCCACCTCCGTGCTGACGCCTTTCGATCCGCGGCCCGCATAGGCGAGATAGATCAGCCGGTTCTCGGCGAACTTCGGATGCAGCGCCACGTCGAGCAGGCCGCCCTGGCCGCGGGCCACCACCTCGGGCACGCCGGCGACAGGCGCCCGCTGCAGCTTGCCCTCGGCGATCAGGCGCAGATTGCCCGAGCGCTCCGTGACCAGCATGCCGCCGTCCGGCAAGAAGGCGAGCCCCCAAGGAAAATCCAAACCCTCGGCGACCGTCACGACGCGGAAGCTGTGCTGCTCGGATTTCAGTGTCTTGGCGGATGCCGGTGAGCTGTCGGTCACGGCTCCCGCCGAGACCATGACGGTTAGTGTGCAAAGGCAAACCCAAGTCGAAAGCGCGCGTTTCATGGCCAAGCCTCCTTCATCGACGCTGCAAACGGGCACCCCGCACCCTGCCTCCGTTCGGCCCACCGTCACAGATAGTCGCCCCGCGCGGCTGATGAAATCACAGAAACGTGATGCCATTGCGTGACGGTGGCGCTCCGTTGACCCATACGCGATGCACGAGGGTTGCAGATCATGTCGTGCCGCGGTTTTCGCCCTGGCGTCCTGTTCACCGCCCCATCAGCCGCTGCTTCATGTGCTCCTTCTGCTCCGCGGCGATACGCTCGTACTCGCGCATCTGCTCGGCCGAGAGGATCGGGGCCAGTTGCGCCCGGGTCCAGCGGCTGACCGCCAGCATGTCGGAGCGGAGCGCCAGCAGCTTGAAGAGGCCGGGCTTGGCGCCTGACTCCAGATCGATGCCGTGCTTCCTCATGGCGGCCTGCCGCGCGCGAATCGAGGCCCGCATGATGGGCGCCATGGCCTTTTTCTGCGCCGGCGTCAGCTTGAGGCGTCGGTCGAAGGCGCGCTGCTCGGCGCTGCTCGCGGCGAATGCGGAGCTCTGAGCGGTCTGCGCAGGCAGGGTCTCAGGCCATGCAGCCGTGCCGGCAAGCAGCAGGCAGCACGACAAGGCGGTGTTGCGAATCTGCGATGCAATTCGGCGCTCTTTGATCATTCGACCCTCCTGAACGACGGATGATACAGCGCTTCAACGACACGGGTGCGGGGCGTCCGTCGTCCTGGGTTCGAGGCCGCCATCGGACGGACTTGGACCGCATGCCTCGATTCTAGGTAGGAATGACTGAGAGAGATCGTAAGCCCCTGCCGCTGGCCTGCCGCCATCATGCTGTGGAGCCGGGATGGATTGCAAGGGGGGACGGGATGGAACGGGCCCGAGGTCAGCGGGCGCCGGTCGACCCGCCGGGCGGAGGCATCTCAGGCTTCCATTTGCGATGACAGCCCGGCCGTCGTGCCGGCCTGCACGGCGCCGTGGAAGGCGAGCAGCGAACGGTTCACGGCGTCGGCCGCCTCGTACTGCGTCCAGTGACCGATGTCGGGAACGATCTCCACCTGCACGTCCGGGCGCGCCTCCCGGCAAAACCCGACCCGCGCCTCCACGGAGGGATGGGCGGACTGATCGCACGCGCCGTAGATGATCTTGATGGGGCAGCGTGCGGCCCGGAGGAAGCCCGGCGTGCGGCCGGTCCAGCTCAGCCGGCGCGAGTCGAAGCGGGCGCGCTCGACATTGCGGATCTGGATGTCGACGGCCGTCTCGTCGACGTTCTCGGGGTGCAGGATCATCAGCTTCAGGAGGTTCTGCCGGTGCAG
>JAKSBI010000276.1 GCA_022361215.1 Hyphomicrobiales bacterium
CCCGATCGGCCGGCTCAATCACAATCTGAGGTGGTGGGGCGCCGCTGCGATGTCAAGTTGCAGCCGTCTCCGGGCTTTGATCAGGTCTTAGGATTTGCTTGGGGGCGCAGGCGGTAGCGTGTGTGGACTAGGCCGGAGCGATCGAGTCGTTCGATCAACCGATGGTTGATGAGATGATGGTGCGTTCCAAGAGACGACGCGGTCAGGTTTTATTCTGAATCAATTGCAGGCGTGGGAGTTCTCGGCGCCGGGAACGCTGGTGCCCTGTGCGTCCGGATCAGGCGGTCTGAGCCAGCCTAGAATTCGTAGCGCATGGAAGCGATGAACTCGGAGACGTCGACGTCCTGAATGCGGATCCCGTCGATGGCGGCATTAGACTCGGCGTAATTGTAGCCGAGGTTGGTCGAAAGGCCCCGCGCTATGTCGTAGCGCAAACCGAGCGCCACGCTCTTCTCCGTGTCGCCGTCGATCTCGCCCCAATGTCCCTCCGCCGAGACGGTGAGCCGGCGGACCTTGTAGTGTACACCGGCGGACACGAAGTACCGGTTCCCGTCCGCGGCGGAGCTATCGAGATGCTCGAAGCCCAAACCGAGATCGGCGGCGAAGCTGCCATGCTCCACCTGTGTCACGAAGCCGGCGGCAACGGTGTCGAACACGGTCGTCCTGTCGAGCGACCGGACCTCCGAGTTCGTCAGCCTGCCCGTGAAGCGGATGTCCATGTATTTGTTGGGCCGCTCGTAGGTGATGCCGAAATCGGAATTGCCGTCTTCGTCGACCCCCGCGTTCAGCGTATAGGCGGAGAGACGCAGGTGGTAGGCCGCGCCGAGACCGTCCTCGCGCAGCGTGCCGAGCACGTCGTCGAACTCCAGATCCGCATTGCCGGTGCCAGGCCAGCGCCGGGTTGCGTCGCGAACGGATTCGTTCACTTCCCCGCCTGACAGCCGGCCCCAGACGCCGCTCGCATAAACCGCCCAGCGGTCTTCGTACTCGTCGTCCTCGATCCGGTCGTAGTCGCCGAGATAGGTGGCGCCGACCGTGATGGCGTTGCGAAGCTGGCGCTCGATGGTCCCCTGGAAAACCGCCCTCGGATAGATCCCGCTATCGTCGTCGATGAAATCGTGAACCAGAGGGACGTCGACGAGCTGGTTGTAGGTGGCGGTGAA
>JAKSBI010000154.1 GCA_022361215.1 Hyphomicrobiales bacterium
GCCTCATCGCCAGCGACAGCCGGGCCGTGAACATCGACGGCACGGGCGTGGAGCTGAACAACTACGGCCGCATCCTCGGCACCGGCGATCAGCGCAACGGCACCGTCTATGCCGACGGCACCGCGGACGAGTACGAGGTCAACAACTTCCGTGGCGGCGTCATCGATGCCGGTAAGGGCAACGACGGCGCGGGCGTGGCCTTCCAGCTTGGCGAAGAGGTCGAGGCCAGCATCTACAATGCGGGCGTCATCCAGGGCCGCGGTCAGGCCCCGGCGCTGAACCCGGACGGTAGCCCGAACGGGTTGGCCGGCGACGGCATCCGTCTGTTCTCCGGCGTGGAGGGTCCCTCCATCTTCGAGGGCGACATCGTCAACCACGGCCGCATTCTGTCCGAGAGCGAGCAGGGTCCTGTGGCGGCGCTGCGCGTGGCCAACGGTGTCGGCTTCGAGGGCACCATCACCAACGGCCGGAGCGGTGTCATCGACGGCGTGCAGAACGGTCTCTATTTCGGGACCGGCGAGCACGATGCCGAGGTGAACAACTATGGCCTCATCGCCAGCGACAGCCGGGCCGTGAACATCGACGGCAGCGGCGTGGAGCTGAACAACTACGGCCGCATCCTCGGCACCGGCGATCAGCGCAACGGCACCGTCTATGCCGACGCCACGGCTGAAGATTACGAGATCTTCAACGGCCGCCGCGGCGTGATCGACGCCGGCAAGGGCAACCTCGGCTCCGGCGTCTCGCTGCAGACCGGCGACGAGGACGGCGACGTGGTCGAGGCCCGTGTGGTCAACTACGGCACCATCGCCGGACGCGGCAATGGCGAGGGCAACCTGCTCGGCCACGGCGTGCGCGTGTTCTCGGGCGTGACCGACGGCACGCCGATCTTCCGCGGTGACATCCTGAACTATGGCCGGATCACCACGGAGGAGGCCGGCGATGGGCTCCTCACCGCTGCCGACGGCATCAGTGTCGAGCAGGTCGTTTTCGAGGGCGATGTCCGGAACTCCGGCCGGATCGATGCCGGCGACGACGGCATTGAAGCGGACGCCGACACCACCTTCATCGGCGATATCGTCAATGACGGACGGATCGAAGCCGGCGACGACGGTATCTTCCTCGACGACGCTGTCGATTTCACCGGCAACATCATCAACAACGGCCGCATCGTGACCGAGGATGAAGGTGTCGAGCTCGATCCCAACGTGGTCTTCGTCGGCGATATCGTCAACAACGACCGGGGCCGGATCGACGTCGAGGACGACGGCATCTTCCTGTCGAGTGGCGTCGACTTCACCGGCGACATCGTCAACGACGGCCGGATCGAGGCCGACGAGTTCGGCATCTTCATCACCAACATCGTCAACTTCGACGGCGAGATCGTGAACCGCGGCACCATCACCGGCGACGCGGACGGCGACGGCATCGGCGAGGCGATCAACGCCAGCTTCGCCCCGGTCGACCTGACGGTCGTCAATGAAGGCGTGCTCAACGGCGATGTGCTGCTGGGCAGCGGCAACGACGTCTTCGACGGTGCCGATGGCCGGGTCAACGGCGAGATCGACGGCGGCGGCGGCGAGGACCAGATCGTCGGCGGCGAGGGTGACGACCGGATCAATGGCGGATCCGGCAATGACACCCTGACCGGTGGCGAGGACACGGACACCTTCGTGTTCGAGCAGGGCACCGGGTCCGACACGGTGACCGACTTCGCCTTCGCCGACGAGCGGCTGGACGTCGCCGCGTTCTTCGCCGACCAGGGGACCGCGCTGGCGGCCGCCCGCCAGGACGGCGACGACACGGTGATCGACCTCGACGTCGCCGCCGGCGACGAGGTCCGGCTCGTCGGAGTCGACGTCAACGACCTGCAGACGGACAACTTCATCGTCTGAACGCAGTGACGGGGAAGGCCCGGCCATCGGCCGGGCCTTCCTGCTCCTGACCACGGCCGCGCGCCGGCCGCAGCACAACGGGTTTCAGCCATGAGAAACAGTCCGCATTCCGAGGTCCGCGCCGCATTCGGCCTTTGCCGCGGCAACCTCGCCATGACCGGCGTGTTCAGCTTCTTCATCAACCTGCTGATGCTGTCGGGACCGCTCTACATGATGCAGGTCTACGACCGCGTCCTGACCAGCCGCAGCGTGTCCACCCTGGTGGCCTTGTCGATCCTGGTCGGCGTGCTGCTCCTGTTCATGGGCGCGCTGGAGCTGATCCGCTCCCGGCTGCTGGTGCGGGCGGGCGCCCGCATCGACGCCGCGCTCGGCACCCGCGTCTTCGACGCCATCCTGCAGCGGCGGCTCTGGCGCGGGGACGGCGGCAGCGCGCAGCCGCTGAACGACCTCAGGACGGTCCGCGAGTTCCTGTCGGGGCAGGGGCCCTTCGCCTTCTTCGACGCGCCCTGGGTGCCGGTCTATCTGGGCGTCATCTTCCTGCTGCACCCGCTGCTGTTCCTGGTTGCGGCCAGCGGCGCCTTGGTGCTGTTCATCGTCGCCCTGTTGAACGAGACGCTGACCCGCAAGCCGCTGGCGGCGTCGACGCACCAGTCCTTCGAGAGCACCGCCATCGCCGAGGCCGGCCGGCGCAACGCCGAGGCGGTGCAGGCCATGGGGCTGCTGCCCGGGCTGCGCAAGCGCTGGCTGGAGCATCACGGCCGCGCCCTGCGGTTCCAGGGCTTGGCCAGCGACCGGGCCGGAACGCTCTCCGCCACCTCCAAGACCATCCGCCTGATTCTGCAGTCGGCCATTCTGGGCGTCGGCGCCTGGCTGGCCATCCAGCAGGTGATCACCCCCGGCGCCATGATCGCCGCGTCGATCATCATGGGCCGGGCGCTGGCGCCGGTCGACCAGGCCATCGGCAACTGGCGCAGCTTCATCGGCGCCCGCACCGCCTATCGCCGGCTGGGCACGCTCCTGGAGGAGGTGCCCGCGCCGCCCGTGCGGCTGCGGCTGCCCGAGGCGCAGGGCCACCTCAGCGTGCAGAACCTGATCGCCGGCCCGCCCGAGGCGACGCGCGCCGTCGTCTCCGGCATCGCCTTCGAGCTCACCGCCGGCGCGGCGCTCGGCGTCATCGGCCCCAGTGCCTCCGGCAAGTCGACGCTCGCCCGCCTGCTCACCGGCGTCTGGTGGCCGCAGGTGGGCGCGGTGCGCCTCGACGGCGCCACGCTGGAGCAGTGGGACAGCGAGGCGCTGGGCCGCCAGATCGGCTACCTGCCCCAGGACGTGGAGCTGTTCACCGGCACGGTGGGGGAGAACATCTCGCGCTTCGCCGACGACCCGGACCCGGACGCCATCGTCGCTGCGGCCCGTACCGCCGGGGTGCACGACATGATCCTCACCCTGCCCGACGGCTACAACACCCAGATCGGCGACGGCGGCAGCAAGCTCTCCGGCGGCCAGCGCCAGCGGCTGGGCCTGGCCCGGGCGCTCTATGGCGACCCGGTCCTGGTGGTGCTCGACGAGCCGAACGCCAATCTCGACGCCGAGGGCGATCTAGCGCTCACCGAGGCCATCCGCGCCGTCAAGGCCCGCGGCGGCATGGTCATCGTCATGGCCCACCGTCCGAGCGCCATCGAGGCCGTCGACTGGCTGCTGGTGCTGCAGAACGGGCGCCAGCAGGCGTTCGGTCCCAAGGCCGACGTGCTGGCTGCCAGGACCCGGGACGCGGCGGCAATCGACGCCAAGGTCACCCAACTGCAACAGAGGCATGCGCCATGAGCCAGGAACTCGTCACACTCTCTCACAATCCGGTCGCGCTCTCCGAGACGGACGGATCGCGCCGCTATTACCGCTCCGGGCTGCTGGTCCTGTTGCTCCTGGTCGGGGGCCTGGGAAGCTGGTCGGTGCTCGCGGATCTGAGCGGCGCCGTGATCGCGCCGGGCAAGGTCACCGTCGAGTCCAGCCGCAAGACCGTGCAGCATCTCGACGGCGGCATCGTCAGCGCCATCCTGGTGCGCCCCGGCGACCGCGTGGAGCCGGGACAGGTGCTGGTCCGCCTGGACGAGACCATCGACCGCGCCAACCATCAGGCGGTCACGAGCCAGCTCGACGAGCTCAGGGCGCGCCGCGCGCGCCTGTTGGCGGAGGGCGAGGACGCCGAGAAGATCAGCTTCCCGGCGGCGTTCGCGCCGCGCCAGCGGGAGCCCGAGCTGCGCCGGGCCATGCGCGGACAACAGACACTGTTCCGCACGCGGCGCGAGGCCCGGGCCGGGCAGATGGCCCTGCTGCGCCAGCGCATCGCCCGCTTCGAGCAGGAGATCCTGGGCCTCGAGGCGCAGCGCCGCGCCGAGGAGCGGCAGATCGCCCTGCTCTCCAAGGAGCTGTCGAGCCTGCGCAAGCTGCACCGGAAGGGCCATGCACGCATCACGCGGATCCTGGCGCTGGAGCGGGAGCAGGCCCGCATCGCCAGCACCGTCGCCGGCCGCGACGCCGAGATCGCCCGCGCCCGCAACGGCATCGACGAGATCAAGCTGCAGATCATCCAGGCCGGCCGGGACCTGCGCCAGGAGGTGGCGACCGAGCTGCGCCAGGTGGAAAGCCAGATCGCCGTGCTCGACAAGCGCCTGATCGCCGCCCGGGAGCGCTACAAGCGGGTGGACATCCGCGCCGCCCAGGCGGGCACGGTGCTGTCGCTCAAGGTGCACACGGTCGGCGGCGTGGTGCAGCCCGGTGACACCATCCTGGAGATCGTGCCGGATGGCGACGACCTGATCGTCGAAGCCCAGGTCCCGGTCGAGGACGTCGACAGGATCTCGACCGGCATGATCTCCACGGTCCGCTTCTCGGCCCTGGACCCGCAGACCACGCCGGAGCTTTCCGGCAAGGTCACCTGGGTGTCCGCCGACAGCATTGTCGACGAGCGCACCGACACGTCCCACTATCTGGCGCGCATCCAGGTCGCGAAGGACGTCGCGGCGGAGGACATCGCCCTGGTGCCCGGGATGCCGGCGGAGGTGTTCATCAATACGGGCGAGCGCTCGCCGATCAGCTTCTTCCTGAAACCGCTGACGGACCGCCTGGCCCGCAGCTTCCGCGAGAGCTAGGGCGCCAAGCCCACCAGCCCCAAGCGGCCGTCGCCAAGTGCACAACCTTGCGACGGCCGCCGAGTTGCAATAATCTAAAATGACTATCAGAGTTATCTTTGGTCTGACCGGTCGTCGAGGCGATCGGGTCCGGCCATCCGCCGGTGGCGTGTCGGCTGCGGCGGCGCAATGGTGTGCTCGGTCCGCCGGCCGCAGGACGGACCGAACGTGGCGGGGCGGCTTGCCCGAAGGTCGGTGGGGTACGTTGTGCGGAGTAAGAGCCTTGCTGGCGGGATCTCGGTGGGCGACGAGGCAGGCGGCCTCGTCGAGGCCTACGATCAGCACCGCGATGCGCTCAAGAGCTATCTGATCCGCCGGTTGCAATGTCCCGACACGGCCGAGGACCTGACCCAGGAAACCTGGCTCAAGGCCAACCGGAACGGTTCCCCGCCGGCGGCCATCTCCAACCCTCGCGCCTATCTGTTCACGATGGCGGCGAACCTTGCGACGGACCACCTGAGAACCGAGACGCGGCGCAGCGAGCTGCGTGGGGAGTATCGGGGCGCCTTATGCGACAGCGTCGATCCGCTGACGCCGGAGCAATACCTGATCGCTCAGGACGAGCTGAAACACTTGCGCAAGGCCGTCGCCCGGCTGCGGCCGATCAGCCGCAAGATCTTCTATCTCAGCCGTTTTTCCGGTCGTAGCTACACGGACATCGCCGCCGAGCTCGGCGTCTCGACCACGACCGTCGCCAACCACATCCGGCTGGTGCTCGATCACCTGGCCGAGGCTCGCGAGGACTACGCGGGCGAATAAAATCGCCGCGGCGCTTGTGCCAATGGTCCCGTCCAGACGTCTTGTATATGGTCCGGTGCCGGCTTCCCGCATCGGCAGGCGTTTTCCGATCTGGCGCGAGATGAATGCCCTCTGACGGCGACAGAGATACGGCCGGCACGCCGCAAGGCCCGCCACGACAGGCCCTTGAAGAGGCGCGCGACTGGCTGGTCCGTCTGGCCTCCGGCGAGATGGGCCCGCATGACCGGGAGCGGCTGCAGGCGTGGCTGCAGGCCGATCCGGCGCACCGATCCGCGTTCGACCGCGAGCAGGCCATGTGGCGCCAGGCCGAAGGGCTCGAGGACGCTTTCGGACCGTCCACCTGGGGCGACGCCGGCGAGCCGGCGGACAGCCTCCCCGAGCCGCGGCGGCTGCGGCCGGCGCGTTCCCGCCTCGGGCGCCGGAGCGCGGCGATGGGGCTCGTCGGCGCACTGGCGGCCTGTTTGCTGCTGGTGGTGCTCGGAGGCGACATCCGGCTGTGGCTGACTGCGGATCATCGGACCGGCGCGGGAGAGCAGCGCCAGATCGCGCTCCCGGACGGCTCCGTCGTCCACCTCAACACGGACTCCGCCGTCGAGGTCGACTATGGCGCGAAGGCGCGCCGCGTCGCGCTTCTGCGCGGCGAGGCCTATTTCGACGTGGCCCGGAACCCGGCACGTCCCTTCGTCGTCCTCGCCCGTGACCGGTCGGTCCGCGCCGTGGGCACCGCCTTCGCGGTGCGGGTCGACGCCGACACGGTTTCCGTGACCGTGACGTCGGGCGAGATCGAGGTCGCGTCCTTGGCTCGGGCCCAAAGTGCCGGCGGGCTAGAGAATCCGGTCGGCGTGGTGGCGAACCAGCAGCTCGTCTATCGCGGCGGCGGCACCAGGGCTGCGGTGACGGCGGTCGATACGCGCGCTGCTCTGGGCTGGCGCGAGGGCAGGATCGTCATCGACGAGATGCCCTTCGGCAGGGCCATCGCGGAGCTGGACCGCTATTGGCCGGGCCGCATCGTCGTCGCTTCCTGGCGCCGATTGACCGCGCCGGTCAGCGGCGTGTTTTCGCCGGCGCGCCTTGGCAGCGCCCTCGGCGCCCTCGCCGCCACCCAA
>JAKSBI010000211.1 GCA_022361215.1 Hyphomicrobiales bacterium
GCGGCGCCGACGCTGACCCTCGAACGGCACTTCAAGGCGCCGCCCGAGGCGGTCTTCCGGGCCTGGACGCAATCGGAAGCGCTCCGGCACTGGATGGGCCCGACGGGCTTCAGCGCCCCGGAGGCCGAGATCGATGCGCGTGAGGGCGGCGCCTATGTGCTGCCGATGGTCTCGCCCGACGGCAAGGTGTACACGGCGCGGGGCCTGATCCGGGAGCTGGTGGCGAACCGGAAGCTGCGTTTCTCCTGGGCTTGGGACCAGGAGGACGGCAGCAGCGGGCAGCCCATGGAGATCACGCTCGATTTCCATCCCACGGAGACAGGCACGCGGCTGGTGCTGCACCAGACCAACCTGATCGACGACGAGGCCCGCGACAAGCATGCGGAAGGCTGGACCGGGTCTTTCGACTGCCTGGAGGCCTATCTGGCCGGATGACGCGGCTTGCAGCGCAGGACGGCCGTGCCCCGGCCCGAGCCCTCGGGTCGGGGCCAGCGTCGTCAGGCCCGCGGGTGCGCGTCCTCGTAGACCTTGAGCAGCCGGGCCGCGTCCACCTCGGTATAGACCTGGGTGGTCGACAGGCTGGCGTGGCCCAGCAGGTCCTGAATCTCGCGCAGGTCCGCGCCGTTGGCGAGCAGGTGCGTGGCGAAGGAATGGCGGAGCGCGTGCGGCGTCGCCGTGTCGGGCAGGTCGAAGGCGCCTCTGAGCCGCTGCATCAGAAGCTGCACCATGCGCGGGCTCAGGCGCTTGCCCCTGACGCCGACGAACAGCGGGTCGGTGTCGGCGAGCGAGAAGGGGCAAAGCTCGAGATAGCGCGCGATCGCCTGCTGGGTGACGGGCAGCACGGGCACTGGGCGCTCCTTGCCGCCCTTGCCCTCGATCCGCAAGACGTCGTTGCGGCCGGTCGGCGCCTCGGCGCGGTTGAGGCCCAGCGCCTCCGAGATGCGCAGCCCCGAGCCGTAGAGCAGGGTCAGTACGGCGGCGTCCCGCGCCAGCACCCATTCGGGGGCGTTGGCGTGCGCGCCGAGCGCCGCGTCCTCGACCACGTCCCGCGCCCTGATGGTGGTCAGCGGCTTCGGCACGCTGTGCGGCACCTTCGGCAGGCTCACGGCCAGCACGGCGTCGTTCTTGGCGATGCCGCGCCGGTCGAGAAAGCGGAAGAACATGCGAATGGCGGAGAGCGTGCGCGACAAGCTGCGGCCCGACACGCCGTCCCGGCGGCGGGCCGAGAGGAAGGCGCGAAAGTCCTGCACGGCCAGCGCCTCGATCTCCGGCAGCCCGGTCGGGCCGCCCAGATGCCCCGCGAGAAATCCAAGGAACTGGGCGAGGTCGCGGCTGTAGGCCTCGACGGTCTTGTCCGCGAGCTGGCGCTCGGCGATCAGATAGCTCAGCCAGCGCGCCAGCGTCTCGGCCAGATCGGCCTTGGCAAGCAGGTCGCTGGGGGGCTTGGCCATGATCGCCGGTCCTCTAGAGAATCGACTGGCCGGTGCTCTTCCAGTCGGCCAGGAAGGCGTCGAGGCCCTTGTCCGTCAGCGGGTGCTTGACCAGCGCGTGCAGCACCTTGGGCGGCACGGTGGCCACGTCCGCGCCGGCCATGGCCGATTGCTTGACGTGGGTCTCGTCGCGCACCGAGGCGGCCAGGATCTGCGTCGAGAGCTGCTCGTAATTGTCGTAGATGGTGCGGATCTCCCGGATCAGCTCCATGCCGTCCTCGCCGATGTCGTCCAGGCGGCCGATGAAGGGGGAGATGAAGGTGGCGCCGGCCTTGGCGGCGAGCAGGGCCTGGTTGGCGCTGAAGCAGAGGGTGACGTTCACCATGGTGCCGCCCTGGGTCAGCGCGCGGCAGGCCTTCAGCCCGTCCCAGGTGAGCGGCACCTTGATCGTCACGTTGTCGGCGATCTCGGCCAGGTTGCGCCCCTCCTCGACCATGGCGTCGGCCTCGGTCGCCGTCACCTCGGCGCTCACCGGCCCGTCGACGATGGCGCAGATCTCCTGTACCACCTCCTTGAAGTCGCGGCCGGTCTTGGCCACCAGCGACGGGTTCGTGGTGACGCCGTCCACCAGGCCGGTCTCCTCCAGCTCGCGGATCTCATCGACGTCTGCGCTGTCGACGAAGAATTTCATGGGCTCAACCTGCTCCTGCTTGTCGCGTCGCGGCCAGGCGTTGTGCCGGCCGAGGCGTTATTATAGGCACTGAGTCTGCGCCATCCCTTAACAATCCGGATCGACGAAGTGGCACCACCGGAGACCGTCCCCGTTCTGCTGCCCCTCGCGCTGGAGGGACCATACGACTATCTGGTGCCGGGGGGAATGACGCTGGCGCCGGGGGATTTCGTGGTGGTCCCGCTGGGCCCCCGCGAGCGCCTGGGCGTGGTCTGGTCGGGGGCGCTGGTGGAGGGCCGTGCGCCGGTCGAGAGCGCCAAGCTGCGCGCGGTGATCGAGCGCTACGACGGCCCGCCGCTGCCGCCGGTCTCCCTCGCGCTCGCCGACTGGGTCGCCACCTACACCGTCGCGCCCGCCGGCATGGTGCTGCGCATGATGATGAGCGCGCCCGCGGCCTTCACACCCCCGAAGCCGCAGATCGGCTACCGGCGCACCGGCCCCGAGCCCGCCCGCATGACGGCCGCGCGGGGCCGGGTCCTGGAGCTCCTGGGCGACGGCCTGGCCTGGCCCAAGTCGGCGCTGATCGACGCCGCCGGCGTCAGCCCGGGCGTGATCGACGGGCTGGTGGACGCCGGCACGCTTGAGCCCGAGGTGCTGCCGCCGCCACGCTTGCCTCTGCCCGATCCGGCCCATGCCGCCGTCGAGTTGACGCCGGAGCAGGGCAAGGCCGTCGCGGCGCTGCGGAGCGCGCTGGCCCAGAACGCCTATTCGGCCACGCTGCTCGACGGCGTCACCGGCTCGGGCAAGACGGAGGTCTATTTCGAGGCCGTGGCCGCGGCGCTGGAGGCGGGCCGGCAGGCGCTGATCCTGCTGCCGGAGATCGCGCTCACCGGGCAGTTCATGACCCGCTTCGAGGCGCGCTTCGGCTGCCGGCCGGCGGAATGGCACTCGGGCGTCTCCTCGCGGGTCCGCGGCCAGGTCTGGCGCGGCGTCGCCGGCGGCGAGGCGCGGGTGGTGGTGGGCGCCCGCTCGGCGCTCTTCCTGCCGTATCCGGAGCTCGGCCTGATCGTCGTCGACGAGGAGCACGACCCGGCCTTCAAGCAGGAGGACCGGGTCGCCTATCAGGGCCGCGACATGGCCGTGCTGCGGGCCTCGCTCGGGCAGATCCCCATCGTGCTCTCCTCCGCCACGCCGTCGATCGAGAGCCACGTCAACGCCACCCAGGGCCGCTACGGCCATGTGCACCTGCCGGAGCGCTATGCCGGCGCGGCGCTGCCCGAGATCGCGGCCATCGATCTGAGGCAGTCGCCGCCGGAGCGCGGGCGCTGGCTGAGCCCGGTGCTGGCCGAGGCGGTGGGCGAGACGCTCGAA
>JAKSBI010000445.1 GCA_022361215.1 Hyphomicrobiales bacterium
GGCCTCCAGGTCCTCGAACTCGCCGGTCGGCTGCGGCCGGCCGTCGGCGTCGAGTTCCATCTTCTCGACCTTGAAGGTGGTCTCGTCGATCTCCTTGATGGTGCGGAGCCAATGGATCATGACCCCTTCCTCTTCCGCCTCCGCGGCCTCGAAATCGTGGGCCGGCATCTGTTCCCGGGTCCGGCGGTAGACGATCATGGCTTCGTAACCGAGGCGCTTCGCCGTGCGGGCCACGTCCATGGCCGTGTTGCCGCCGCCATAGACGATGACGCGCCGGCCGAGCTGCGGCGGCTCGGCGGCCGTCTCCATGTCGCGCAGCACGCTCACCGCGTCGAGGATCCTGCCGGCGGCATGGGCCGGAATGTCGATGCGCTTGGCGAGGTGCGCGCCGACGGCCACGAACACCGCGTCGAAGCCTTCCGTCTCGAAGGCGGCCTCGATGTCCTCGACCTTGCTGTTCAGCTCCAGGGTGGCGCCCATGTCGAGGATGCGCTGGATCTCATAGTCGAGCACGTCGCGCGGCAGCCGGTACTTCGGGATGCCGAAGCGCATCATGCCGCCGGCCATGGGGCCGGCCTCGCGGATGGTGACGGCATGGCCCAGCCGCGTCAGGTGATAGGCGGCGCTGAGCCCGCTTGGCCCCGCGCCCACCACCAGCACGCGCTTGCCGGAGGGCGCGGCCTCGAACTTCGGCGTCCAGCCGCGCTCCCAGGCGGTGCGCCCGAGAAAGCGTTCGATGGCGTGGATGCTGACGGCCTCGTCCAGCTTGCCGCGGTTGCAGGCCGTCTCGCAGGGGTGATAGCAGACCCGGCCCATGACGCCCGGCAGCGGGTTGTCCTCCATCAGCACCTGCCAGGCCTGCTCGTAGTCGCCCTCCTCGGCGTGGAACAGCCATTTCTGGATGTTCTCGCCTGCCGGGCAGGCGTAGTTGCAGGGGGGCAGCCGGTCCACATAGAGCGGCCGCTCGGTGCGCCAGGACCCGGTCTCGTTGGCGAGGCTGGTGCCGGGGTCGAGGGTGATGGCGAAGGGCAGCTGCTTCATCGGCTCGCCTCCTCGTCCAGCAGGTTGAAGCGCTCGATATTGGCGTCGGCCATGCGCTGCAGGGCGGCCAGGCGCTCGGCGTTCCGCTCGCCCTCCTTGAAGAGGTGGGCGAAGCGGCGCTGCA
>JAKSBI010000538.1 GCA_022361215.1 Hyphomicrobiales bacterium
CCTTTCGGCAGTCCTTGTGCTGGGCGCTTGGGAGCCTGCCGCGAAGGCGAAAGATGCCAGCAGCTTCGAGCGCCAGGTCCTGCGCCTGACTAATCAGGCCCGGGCGCGCGGCGCGGTCTGCGGCAGCATCCGCCGGCCCCCGGCCCGGCCGCTCGCCTGGAACGCCGGTCTCGGCCGCGCGGCGCGGAGATGGAGCCGCCATCTGGCGTCCACCGGCCGGCTTTCACACGATCGTATGGGCCAGCGCATCAAGGCGGTCGGCCTCAAGACCTGCGGCAAGCGGCTCAACTGGGGCGAGAACGTCGCCTACAACGCCTCGCCCGAGCGTGTGGTCCGGGCCTGGCTCCGCAGCGCCAGCCACTGCAAGAACATCATGAACCCGCAGTTCCGCACGATCGGCATCGGCATGGTGCAGAAGGGCCGGCGGCAGTACTACACCCAGCTCTTCCATTCCAGCCCGGGCTGTTAGCGCCTCACCGTCTCGATCTGGCTCTTCCGCCCCTCTGCCGTCATTCCCGCGCCCGCTTTCGCGGGCGCGGGAATGACGGAGTGTGTGGCCGCGACCGATGATCCCAGGACGGCCCGGTCTCTTGATCGTGTTCCGCAGCATGCATAGGTCCAGCCCCGGACCTTGAGCGAGATCAGAGCCACGGCCGCAATCGCCGAGACCGATGAGGCGGCCGGATGCCCGGCAAAGGAGCCCCGATGTCGAATCGCCTTTCCGCCCTTCTGGCGGCCGCCCTCGTTGCGCTGTCGCCCGCGGCGCTCGCCGACGACGACCCCGAGCTGATCTTCAAGAAGACCACCGTCTGGAAGTTCCTCTCGCCGGACCACAAGCTCGCCACCTATGCCATCGACGACCCGCTGGTCGAGGGCGTGGCCTGCCATTTCACGGTGCCCGAGAAGGGCGGCTGGAGCGGCTGGCTGGGGCTCGCCGAGGAGCTGTCCAACGCCTCGCTGGCCTGTCGCCAAGTGGGCGCGGTCTCGTTCAAGGGCAAGTTCGAGCAGGGCGCGCAGGTGTTCGCCAAGCGGCGCTCGGTCTTCTTCAAGAAGGTGCAGATCGTGCGCGGCTGCGACGCCAAGCGCAACGTGCTGGTCTATCTGATCTATACGGACAAGCTGATCGAGGGCAGCCCGAAGAACTCGACCTCCACGGTGCCGATCATGCCCTGGGGCGAAGCGGCGCCGCCCAAATGCGCCGAGTGGCTGGAGGAGTAACCGCCCTGCTCGGCGTCATCCCGGCGCAGGCCGGGATCCATCCGACATGCCCCTCTTTGGCGCCTCGGCAAGTGGGACCGAGTGCCTGCATCCAGCTCCCCGGCCGTCCCGCAGGCGCCGCGCCAAGCGGCGGCGGCACCTGGATTCCGGCCTTCGCCGGAATGACGCCGGAGGGTGGCCCAGCCCCTTGGCGCCATTGCCCGGTCAAGCCGAGCAATGACGGCTGAGGGTGGGCCGCCGCGGAGCGAAAGGCCCGCTGCAGCGGCCGCGTGAACGTAAAGGCCCCGGCTGCGCGGCTACGCCGCCTCGAGCTTGAAGCCGTAGGCCTGCTCGAGCTCGGCGATGCCGGCGGCGGCGTCGCCTGCCTCCAGTGCCAGGAACGGCGCCCGCATCCGCGCCCAGCCCGGGTCGCCGCGATAATGCGCCACGATGGCCTTCAGGATCGGGATCATGGGCCGCTGCTGGATGGTCTGGCGCAGCGACGTGATGTGGTCCTGCAGCGCCTCGGCGTCCGCCTCCTGCCAGTGGTCGTAGAGATGCCGGATGGCGTGGGCGTTGACATTGCCGGTGGCGGTGATGGTGCCGGCGCCGCCCGCCTTCAGGGTCTCCAGCAGGAACACCTCGTTGCCGGCGAAGACGTTGAGGCCGGGGGCCGCGTCGATCATGGCCTTGACGCTGTTCCAGTCGCCGGTGGAGTCCTTCAGGCCCACGACCACGTCCGGGAAGGCGGCGGCGAGCCGCTTCACCAGCTCCACCGAGAAGCCGACCTGGGCCACCGGCGGGATGTGGTAGAGATAGACGTCGAGCCGGTCGTCGCCGACGCGCTCGATCACCTCGCTCGTATAGGCATAGAGACCCTCGTCATCGACGGCCTTGTAGTAGAAGGGCGGCAGCATGAGCACACTCTCGCAGCCGAGGTCGAGGGCGTGCCTGGTCGCCTCGACCGTCTCGGTTAGCGCGCAGGTGCCGTTGCCGACCATCAGGCGGGCCGGCTCGATGCCGCCCTCGACCAGCGCCTCCAGGAGGCGCTTGCGCTCCTCGAAGCTCAGAGAGTTCGCCTCGCCGGTGGTGCCGAAGACCGCAAGCGCGTGGCAGCCGTCGTCCAGCAGCCACTTGCCATGGGCCACGAAACGGTCGGCATCCGGCGCGCCGTCGTCGCCGAAGGGTGTCAGCATCGGCGCGATGACACCGCGTGAGGTAGGCTTTTCGCTCATCTCTTTATCCTTGTCCTTTTCTCAGTTCGGTTCACGGCATCGGAATGCCGGGCTGCTCCACGGGAATGTGATAGCCGCGCTGCACGGCCGGCCTCTCGGCGATGGCCTTGTACCAGCGCAACACATTGGGGAATTCGGTCATGTCGACGGTCTGCCACTCGAAGCGGGAGATCCACGGCCAGAGCGCCATGTCGGCGATGGAGTAGTCGCCCGCCAGATAGTCGGCCTCGCCGAGGCGCCTGTCGAGGAC
>JAKSBI010000498.1 GCA_022361215.1 Hyphomicrobiales bacterium
CGTCGCCCTTGTCGAGATGCGCGATGCCGCGCTGGTTGTAGCCGTCGGCGTCCTTCGGGTTCAGCGCGATGGCCTTGTCGAAATCCGCGATGGCCAGGTCGGGCTTGCCCGTGGCGCGCCGGACGACGCCGCGATTGAGGTAGGCCAGCGCGAATTTCGGATCGATCTCCAGCGCCGTGTCGTAATCCGCGACCGCCTGTTCGAGATCGCCCTTGGCGCGATGCGCGACGCCGCGGTTGAGATAGGCGCGCGCCAGCTTCGGGTCGAGCGCGATGGCCTTCTCGAAATCCACGATGGCACGGTCGATCTGGCCGCTGCGGTGGTAGGCGACGCCGCGGTCGGCGTAGATGCTTGCCTCCTTGGGATTGAGCGCGACGGCCTTGTCGAAGTCGGCGATGGCGCGCGTGAAGGCGCCGCTGTCGTTGAGCGCCAGCCCGCGGTTGTAGAGCGCGAAGACGTAGCCGGGGTCGATCTCGAGCGCCTTGTCGAAATCGGTGATGGCCGGCTCCAGCAGGCCCTTCCGTCGATAGGCCGCGCCGCGCCCGTTATAGGCCAGCACCAGCCGGGACTCCCGCTCGATGGCCTTGCCGTAATCGGCAATCGCCGCGTCGAGCCTGCCCTGGTTGAGATGGATGTTGGCCCGGTTGGCGTAGGGCAGCCCGTAGTCGGGGTTCAGCTCGATGGCGCGGTCGAAATCCGCCTGCGCCTTGTCGAACTGGCGCCTGCCGTAATAGGCGTGGCCGCGATTGTTGTGGACGATGGCGAGGTTCGGCCGGTCCAGCACGCCGAGCGAGAAGATCAGGCGCGTGCAGGCGGGAATGCGCTTGTCGAGGTTCGTGCTGTTGCAATCGCTCAGGTCGTCCGCCGACACGCGATCGGCAGCCGCCAGGGACAAGCCACCGAGGACACACAGGGTTACGATCACGGAACGCATCGTTTCGCCTCTTGCTCCACCAGCCCCCGAACTTAGCAATCCAGGCCCGAATGCCATAGGCCTTTGAGGGATCGCGGCCCCCACATCCGGCACATGGACGAGAGCACGAAAAAGCCCCCGAGCCATGAGGCCCGGAGGCTTTCGGAGATGGAGCCGGAGGCCGATGGCCGCCGGCAGCCAAACCAAACGTGCGCCGGCGGATCAGCCGCCGTGGGCGCGCATATGATCGAGAAGCGCCGGCGAGGGCTGGCCGGTCACCAGAAGCTGGTAGTCGTGCTGATAGGCGCTGATCGCCCGCCCCGTGCGGCGGCCGTA
>JAKSBI010000189.1 GCA_022361215.1 Hyphomicrobiales bacterium
CTCGATGAAGCCCGGCAGGCGGTGGCAGAGCGTGTCGACCTGCAGCAGGATCTTGAACTTCAGCCCCTCGACCTCGCGCAGGTGGATGAGCCGGTCGAGGATGGCTTCCCAGCTCTTGTTGCGCGCGAAATTGTCGTCGGTGATGAAGAACCGCCGGATGTTCTGGGCGGCGTTCAGCCTGACGATCTGCTCGACGTCGTCGGGCGTACGGTAGCGGGACTTGCGCCCCTGCACGTTGATGATGGTGCAGAACGAGCACTGGAACGGGCAGCCGCGCCCGGAATCGAAGCTCGTATAGGCCCCGGCCATTTTTCGAATGACGAACTCGGGCAGGATCGGCAGCGTCGCGCCCGCCAGGTCCGGCAGATCCCGCATGTAGTCGTAGAGCGGCTTCAGCTCGCCGTTCCAGGCGTCGCGCAGCACCTCGTCCATGCGGCCTTCGGCCTCGCCCGCATAGATCGAGACGCCCATCTCCTGGGCCTCGACGATCTCCGGCGGCGTCTCCGGCAGCATGGCGATACAGCCGGCGGTGTGGAAGCCGCCCGTGACCACCGGAATGCCGGCCTCGAGGAACTGGCGCGCGATGTCGACGGAGCGCGCGAACTGGTTGGACTGCACCCCCACCAGGAACACCAGGCCGCCGTCCACGGCCCGGATCCTGCGCATCAGCTCCTTGAAGCGGACCACCGTGTTGGTCTCGTCGATGGCCTCGACACCGATCTCCACATCCTCGCCCAGGACCCTGCGCTCGGCGCAGTCCGCCACCAGCCCGTAGACCGAGGCGAGCGAGTTCGACGGGATGGGCGAGCGGAGCCACTGAATCACATAGCCCTCGTCATCGTAGTGCGAGGGCTTGATCAGAACGACGAGGAATTTCCTGGGCCGCGGCATCGCCACCCCCCTGCTCGGCACGGGACGATAATGCCAGAGCGGCCGGCGAGTGTCATCAAACATACAACTTGCGATGGAAATGCACACGCGCGCCTGTGGAATGTCTGCGGAAAACGACGGTGTATCGCCGGTTTTCCGTCCCGCTCGGGACCGATCACGTTTCCGTGTGCGACGCGGCCGGCGGCCCCTCAGACGACGTAGCCGCAGGCCGAGACGGGCGTGCGCGTATCCATGTTCCGGCCGCGGTTCAGATGGTCGTCGATCTCGGCCGCCGCGCCGATCATGCGCCCATAGAGGAAGACCGTGAAGGCCGCCGTCTCCAGGTCGCGCTCCGTGAGCGCGCCGGACGTGTAGTCCTTCCAGAGCAACGCCAGCAGCAGGGCGGCGATCACCGCGTCGACATTCACGCAGAACACGTAGCGCGAGGCGCCGACGTCGTAGAGCGCCTGCACCAGCTCGCCGTAGAAGGCGTGGAAGACGTTGGTCTCGCCCTGCTGCTCCAGCACCTCGGCAATGAAGCGCTCGCGCGGGTCGTGATTGACCGGCTTGCCCTTGAACACCGGGTGGTGCACGCCGGGCAGCGC
>JAKSBI010000545.1 GCA_022361215.1 Hyphomicrobiales bacterium
GACGGCCGCACCGTCACCCACGCCCTGTTCGAGGAGCTGCTGGCCGACGAGATGGCCAAGCTGCGCGAGGCGCTGGGGGCCGAGACCTACGACGGGGGCCGCTTCCCCGAGGCCATCGACATCTTCAAGACGCTGACGGCATCCGAGACGCCGGAGCCGTTCCTGACGCTGCCCGCCTATCAGCGCATCGTCTGATCCTTACCGAACCGTTGAGAGGCGGCCCGGATTGGGCCGCCTTTCGATGCCGCCGCCCGGAAAGCCCCATACCGCGGGCCGCAAGGTCTCTATCCGTCCGGATTTGCGCGCAGCTTGAAGAAAATCTTAGGGACTCCCGGCCTAACATGCGGCCTGCAAACCGATGTGGGAGGGGGCATCCATATGCAAGCTGCACGAAAACGGATTTTTCGGATCGAGCAGGCCCGAACGGCCCTCGGCAACGGCCATGCCGCCCTGAACGGCGGTAACGGACATGACATCGACGCGGATGAGGCCCGTCACCGCGAAGTCATGGCCGCCATTCAGGAGATCAAGGACCGCTTCGCGCCCGAGGAGCAGCTCTCGGCCAAGATCATCGAGGACTACAAGCACGACCTGATGGAGGCGAACAAGCTCAAGGACGAGCTGCACCGCATCTATCAGGCGATCCACAAGACCAAGCAGGAAATCGCCACGATCCACCAGACCGGGCTGCAAGGCGTAACCATGGCCCGCGTCACGGACGAGCTGAGCGCCATCGTCGAAGGCACCGAGCACGCGACGGAGACGATCCTGGCCTCGGCCGAGCAGATCGACCAGCAGGCCGGCGATCTCGCGGCCGCCCTGAAGCAGCAGCAGAACGCGGACGCGGTCGGCGACATTCAGGACCAGGTCGTCAGCATCTTCGAGGCCTGCAACTTCCAGGACCTGACTGGCCAGCGCATCACCAAGGTCGTGAACGCCTTCCGTTTCATCGAGGAGCGCGTGAACAACATGATGGAGATCTGGGGCGGGCTGGAGAGCTTCAAGGACGTGGAGCCGGAGGCGCTGCCCGAGCCCGAGGGCGACGAGGCACTGCTGCACGGCCCGCCGCTCAAGGACGAGGACGGCCTCGCCAGCCAGGACGACATCGACGCCCTGTTCGATTAGCCGGGTTTACGTCTGGGGGGACTGCGCCCCGCTTCGCCGGCCAAGCCGCCCTGAAGGTATCCGCATCGGGCGGCCGGCCGGGGAGCGGGGTCGCTGTGCGCGTCGAAGCGGGCCCCGGTTACGGCGCCTTGGCGGGCTCCGGCTTGGCGCCGCGCGCCTTGACCCATTCGCGCAGGCTCTGGAAGACCACGTAGAGCACCGGGATAAAGACCACCCCGAAGACCGTCGCCGCCAGCATGCCGCCGAACACGGTCATGCCCACCGAAATGCGGCTCGCCGCGCCGGCGCCCGACGAGACCACCAGCGGCATCACGCCGAGCACGAAGGAGAGCGCCGTCATCAGCACGGCCCTGAAGCGCAGGCGCGCCGCCTCCTCGGCCGCCTCCGCGATGCTCCTGCCCTCCTCGCGGAGCTGTTTGGCGAACTCGACGATGAGGATGGCGTTCTTGGCGGCCAGGCCGATCAGCAAGACCAGCCCCACCTGGGCGTAGGTGTTGAGGGCGATGCCCGCAGACAACAGCAGCCCCAGCGCGCCGCAGACGGCAAAGACGACCGAGAGCATGACGGGCACCGGCACAGTCCAGCTCTCATACTGGGCGACCAGAAACAGATAGGCGAACACGATGGAGAGCACGAACACGACCGTGCCGGCCTCGGCCGCCTTGATCTCCTCCAGCGCCATGCCGGTCCACTCATAGGTGTAGCCGCTCGGCAGGCCGGTCTTGCCGAGACGCTCCATGGCGTCGATGGCCTGGCCCGAGGCGAAGCCCTCGGCCGGGTTGCCGTTGACCGTGGCCGAGCGGAACAGGTTGTAGCGCTCGATGCTCTCGGGCCCCTGGATCGGCCGCACCCTGACGAAGGCCTGCAGCGGGATCATGTCGCCGTCGCGGTTGCGCACATAGATCTTGCCAATGTCGCTCGGATTCGCCCGTCGGTCGCCCTCGGCCTGCACATAGACGCGATAGACGCGCCCGAACTTGTTGAAATCGTTGATGTAGTAGGAGCCGAAATTGGCGCTGAGCGCCTGGAAGATGTCGCCGACATCGACGCCCTTGGTCTTGGCCAGCTCCCGGTTCACGTCCACGAAGAGCTGCGGCGCGTTGGCGCGGAAGGTGCTGAAGACCCGGCTGAGCTCGCGCTGGCCGTTGGCGCTGACGATCAAGCCGCCGAGGGCGCCGGCTAGCTCGGCCGACGGGCGCCCCTCGGTGTCCTGCAGGATGAACTCGAAACCGCCGGTCGTGCCGAGGCCGGGGATCGGCGGCGGATTGAAGGGGATGATGGTGGCCGACGGAATGGCCAGCAGCTTGGGGAAGACGGTGTTCAGAATGGCGCGGGCGTTCAAGCCCGGGCCGGTGCGCTCGTCCCAGGGGGCCAGCACCGCGATCAGCAGGGCGCCGTTCGGGATCACCGAGCCCGACAGGATGGAATAGCCGCCGACCGAGATCACGTTGGCGACGCCGGGCGTGTTCATCAGAAGGGTCTCGACCTGGGTCAGAACGGCGGCGGTACGGGGCAGGGCGGCCCCGTCCGGCAGGCGGATGTCCACGAAGAAGGCGCCCCGGTCCTCCGCCGGCACGAAGCCGGTGGGGAGCGACTTGCCGAGCCAGCCGGTCGCCGCCACCACGGCGGCGAAGCCGATCATGCTGACGGTCAGCAGGCGGATCAGGCGGCGCACCAGCCAGCCATAGCCGTCGCGGGTCTTGCCCAGCCCCTTCTCGAACCAGGCCAGCGGGCCGCGCCGCACCGCCTTCGGCGGCTGCAGGATGCTGGCGCAGAGCGCCGGGCTCAGCGTCAGGGCGTTGATCGAGGAGAGCGACACGGCCACGGCGATGGTGGCCGCGAACTGCTCGAACAGGCGGCCCGTGAGGCCGGGCGTGAAGGCCACCGGCACGAACACGGCCAGCAGCACCAGCGTGGTCGCCACCACCGGCGCCGTCACCTCTTCCATGGCCTTGCGCGTGGCGTCGCGCGGCGCCATGCCGTCCGCCATGTGGCGCTGCACGTTCTCGACCACGACGATGGCGTCGTCCACCACCACGCCGATGGCGAGAATCAGCCCGAACAGGCTCACGGTGTTGATGGTGAAGCCCATGGCGAGCAGGGCAGCGAAGGTCCCGATCAGCGAGACCGGGATGGCGATGGCCGGCACCAGGGTCGAGCGCCAGTCCTGCAGGAAGACGAAGACCACGAGGATGACCAGCACCAGCGCCTGGAAGAGCGTGATCACCACCTCCTTCATGGAGGTCTCGACATAGAGCGTGGTGTCGTAGGTCACCGCATAGGTGAGGTCTTCGGGGAAGCGCTCGGCCAGGCGCGTCATCGCCGTCTCGATGCCCTTGGCCACGTCGAGCGCGTTGGCGTCGGGGAGCTGATAGACGGCGAGCAGGGCGGCCGGCTTGCCGTTGAGCTGGCCGTACCAGCCATAGGTCTCGGCCCCCAGCTCGATGCGCGCCACGTCGGAGACCCGGACGATGGAGCCGTCGGCGCGGGCGCGGATCACCACATTGCCGAACTCCTGCGGCTCGCTCAGCCGCCCCTTGGCCTGGATGGTGTACTGGAACTGCTGGTCCGACGGCGCCGGCTGCTGGCCGATGCTGCCGGGCGAGACCTGCACGTTTTGGTCGCGAATGGCGTTGATCACGTCGCCGGCGGTCAGGCCGAGGCTGGTCAGCCGGTCGGGCCGCAGCCAGATGCGCATGGAGTAGTCGCGCGCGCCCAGGATATCCACGCGGGCCACGCCCGCCACGCGCGCCAGCGTGTCGCGGATGTTGATGCTGGTGTAGTTGGACAGGAAGATGTCGTCATAGGTGCCATTGGGCGAATAGACCGAGATCACCTGCAGCATGCTGGTCGACTGCTTGGTGACCGAGATGCCCTGGCGCGTGACGTCCTCCGGCAGCTTCGGCGTGGCCAGCGAGACCCGGTTCTGCACGTTCACCTGGGCCAGGTCGCCGTCGGTCCCCACCTCGAAGGTCACGGTGAGCGTGTAGCTGCCGTCATTGGCGCTCTTCGAGGACATGTAGATCATGTCCTCGACGCCGTTGACCTCGGCCTCGATGACCGCCGCCACGGTCTCCTCGACGACGCCGGCGTTGGCGCCCGGATAGTTGGCGCTCACCTGCACCTGCGGCGGCGTCAGCTCGGGATACTCGGCGACCGGCAGGCGCAGCAGCGCCAGCAGGCCCGCAAGCACCGTGACGATGGCGATGACGAACGCGAATTTCGGCCGGTCGATGAAAAAGGCGCTGAACATCAGGTCACGAGCTGGCTTTGGTCTGCACCGGCTTGACCTTGGCGCCGGGCCGCACCTTCTGGATGCCTTCGACGATGACGGTTTCGCCCTCGCTGATGCCGTCGCTGACGACGATGTCCGTCCCGGTGCGCTGCCCCGTCTTGACGGGCCGCGTCGCAACCCGGTTCTCCTTGTCGACGACGAGGACGAAGGGGCCGGCCTGGTTCTCCTGCACGGCGGCCTGCGGCACCACGAGCTGGCTCTCGGGCTCCTTGCTGATCAGGGTCACGTTCACGAACTGGCCGGGCAGCAGCAAGGTGTCCGGGTTGGGGAACAGGAGGCGGATCTTGATGGTTCCGGTCTCCGGATCGACGCGGTTGTCGATGAAGTCGAGCTTGCCGTCATGTCCATAGACCTCGCCATCGGCGAGCTCGATGCGCGGCGTGACGCCGGCGGCCCTGCCTTCCTTTATGGCTTTCTGGTAGTTCAGATACTCCCGCTCGGACACGGAAAAGGTCACGCGAATGGGGTCCTGCGCCACGACCGTGGCGAGCACGCCGCTGTCCGGGCCGATCAGGTTGCCCACGTCGACCGAGCTCTTGCCGATCTTGCCTTTGATCGGGGAGGTGATCTTCGTATAGCCGACGTCGAGCTCGGTCTGGTCCAGATCGGCCTTGGCCGCTGCCAGATCGGCGCGCGCCTCGCCCTCCGTTGCCTTGGCCTCGTCGAGCTTGGCTTCGCTGGCCGTGCCGCGCTCCACCAGGACGCTGTAGCGCTGCAACTGGCGCTCCGCCTCCTCGATGGTGGCCTTGACGCGCTCCACCTTCGCGGCCGCGGAGGCGCGCTTGGCGTCGAACTCGGACGGGTCGATGACGTAGAGTAGCGCGCCCTTGTCGACCACCGCGCCCTCCTCGAAGGGCTGCTCCAGGAGAAAGCCCGTGACCCGCGCTCTCAGGTCGACGGTCTGGAACGCCTCCGTCTGGCCGACGAACTCGAAGGCCGCCGAGATCGGCTTCGAGACCACCGGAGTTACGGTGACGGCCGGCACGGCCTGCTGGGCCTCTGCCTGGCCGGAGGTCTTCTGATCGTCGCCGCAGGCGGCAAGCAGCGCCGCGGCGAGGAGAGCCGCGAGCGCGCCGACGCGTCGCGAGCCGGCATTCGAAATCATCACGGGCCTTGGTCCTCAAGATATCTCGAGTGGAAAGATGGTATTTCCGTTGGCGGTTGCCGTCCACCAAAAGACACGGCACGGTCGTGAGACATGATTTCGATTTCCAAAGGGCTCCCATCGATGTTTACGGGACAGCTGCTGATCGGATCAGCGATGATCGCATTGACCGTGCTGATCCATGTGGCCGGCATCTACGGCCTCCTCGGCTATCTGCGCCAGGGCGGCGCCCTCATTGCCGATAATCGCAGGCACCTCGACGTCATCAAAGTGCTGATTGTCACGGTGCTCGGGATCTTTTTTCTGCACACCGTGCAGATCTGGTGCTGGGCTGTGCTCTATCGCTGGCTCGGCCAGTTCGAGACCCTGGAGCGCGCCCTCTATTTCTCGACCGTGACCTTCACCACGCTGGGCTATGGCGACGTCACGCTGGAGCGGCGCTGGCAGCTCCTGAGCAGTCTGGAAGCGGCCAACGGCATCATCCTGTTCGGCGTCAGCACGGCGCTCGTCTTCGCGGTTCTGCGCACCTTCCTGCGGACGGCGGCCATCGTGCCCAAGGAGTGAGAGCGCCTTGCGGCTCCCGCAGCAGCGAAGGACGGGCGGCAGCGGCCCAACCCGACTTGCTGGCCGTAGGGCGATGGGCTAGAACCCAGGCCCAATCAGCGAACGCTTTCAGCAGGCCGGACCCAGCGAGCCGGACCCAATCCCATGGCCAAGCAAAAGAAGCCGGCGCGTCCCAAGGCGCGATTGCCGAAGGGCCTTCGAGATATCGGCGCCGGCGAGATCCGCGCCATGGACCGGATGCTGGGCGCCATCCGCGGCGTCTACGAGTCCTACGGCTTCGAGCCGCTGGTGACGCCCGCCTTCGAATACACGGACGCGCTCGGCAAGTTCCTGCCGGATCAGGACCGGCCGAACGAGGGCGTGTTCTCCTTCGAGGACGAGGACGAGCAGTGGCTGTCGCTGCGCTACGACCTGACGGCGCCGCTGGCCCGCTACGTCGCCGCCAACTACGACGCCCTACCCAAGCCCTTCCGGCGCTATCAGACGGGCCCGGTCTGGCGCAACGAGAAGCCGGGGCCGGGCCGCTTCCGCGAGTTCACCCAGTTCGATGCCGACACGGTGGGCGCCGCCGGCGTGGCAGCCGACGCAGAGCTCTGCATGCTCGCCGCCGACTGTCTGGAGACCATCGGCATTCCCCGCGGCGGCTACGTCATCCGCGTCAACAACCGCAAGCTGCTCGACGGGGTGCTGGAGCTGATCGATGTGGATCCGGCGGATCCGGACCATGCCGGCCAGCGCCTCACGGTGCTGCGCGCGGTCGACAAGCTCGACCGGCTTGGGATCGAGGGCGTGAGGCTGCTGCTGGGCGAGGGCCGCAAGGACGAGTCCGGCGATTTCACGCGCGGCGCGGGCCTGGCGCCGCAGCAGATCGACACGGTGCTGGGCTTCGTCGGCGCCGGCAGCGAGGGCCGCGGCCAGACGCTGACCGCCATCGAGGGGCTGGTCGCGGAGAGCGCCGTCGGGCGGGACGGGTTGGCGGAGCTGGCCGAGATGGACACGCTCCTGAGCGCGGGCGGCTTCGAGGCGGACCGGGTCGCCATCGACCCGGCGGTGGTGCGGGGGCTCGACTACTACACGGGGCCGGTCTTCGAGGCCGAGCTGACCTTCGAGGCCGAAACCGAGGAAGGCGGCAAGGCGCGGTTCGGGTCGGTCGGCGGCGGCGGCCGCTACGACGGGCTGGTGGAGCGCTTCAAGGGCGTGCGTATCCCGGCCACGGGCTACTCGGTCGGCGTCTCGCGGCTGCAAGCCGCGCTGCAGGCCCTCGGCAAGGCTTCGGCCAACAGCGTGGAGGGACCGGTGGTCGTGCTGGTGATGGATCGGGACCGGATCGGCGCCTATCAGGAGATGGCGATGACGCTGCGCGCGGCTGGCATTCGCGCGGAGATGTATGTGGGCGATTCCGGCATGCGTGCGCAGATGAAATACGCCGACAAGCGCGGCGCGCCCTGTGTCGTGATTCAGGGCGAGGACGAGCTGGCCAGGGGCGAGGTGATGATCAAGGACCTGGTCGAGGGGGCGCGGCTCTCGGAGGAGATCGAGGACAATGTGGAATGGCGGGAAGGCCGCCCCGCCCAGTTCGCCGTCTCCGAGGGCGAGCTTGTCGAAGCGGTCCGCAAGGTGCTGGCCCGTCACGAGGGCTGAGTCATGCCAGCCGAATCCTTCGTTCAATTCGAGGCGCTGGAGACCCAGGCCGCCACGCTCATGGAGCGGTTCAAGGCGGCCGGCTACGAGCTGGTCGCGCCCTCCTTCCTGCAGCCGGCGGGCGTCTTCCTGAACAGCCTGGGCGAGGCCATCCGCGGCCGGACCTACGTGTTCACCGATCTCGACGGGGAGGAGCTGTGCCTGAGGCCGGACATCACCGTGCCGGCCTGCCGCCTCTATCTCGAGCGCCATCCGGAGGCCGACGAGGTGGCGCGCTATTGCTACAACGGGCCTGCGTTCCGCTACCAGCCACACAGCGACAACGCGCGGCAGCCGCGCGAGTTCCGCCAGGCGGGCATCGAATGCATCGCCACCGCCGACCGGGAGGAGACCGAGGCGGAGGTGCTGGCGCTCACCGTCGAGGCGGTGCGGTGTGCCGGCCTCGACGATTTTCGGATTCGGCTTGGCGATATGGGGCTCTTTCACGCCCTCATCGGTGCCCTCGACATCCCCGAGCGCTGGCGGCTGCGTCTCTGGCACTATTTCTGGCGCCCGGCCGCTTTCCACGACGTGCTGCATCGTCTCGCGGCCGATCCGGAAACGGTGCTGCCGGGCGTGGCCGACGATCTGCTCGACGCGCTCGATCTGGAGGATCCGGCCGCGGCCGAGGAGCAGGTGGCGGCCCTGCTGGACGAGCTGGACATCCCCCTGGTTGGCATGCGGACCTTGGCCGAGATCGCCGAGCGTCTGACCGACCGGGCCGCGGACTCCCGCGAGGCGCCTCTTCCCGATGCCACGATGCACCTGATCGAGAGCTATCTGGCCGTCTCCGGGCCGCCGCGCGCGGTGGCCGCCCGCGTCGCCGATCTGGCCGAGGGGGCGGGGGTCGACCTGGAAGATGCGCTCGGCGCCTATCAGAGGCGGCTGGACTGCTTCGCCGAGAAGGGCGTGGACCTCGGCAATTTCGAGTTCAGCGCCGAATTCGGGCGTAACCTGGAATACTACACGGGGCACGTCTTTCAGATCGAGGTCCCGGATGCCGGACGGGCCGGGCAGGTCGCCGGCGGCGGCCGCTACGACGAGCTGCTTCTGGAGCTGGGCGCGCCCGAGAAGGTGCCGGCGGTCGGCTGCGCCATCCATACGGAGCGGCTGCTGGCAGCGGTCGGAGTGGGATCATGAGCGGCGACCCCGTCACGCTCGCCATCCCCTCCAAGGGCCGGCTCATGGAGCGGACCCGGGAGGTGTTCGCGGCAGGCGGCCTGGCGATCAGCAAGGTCGGGCACGAACGCGGCTATCGCGGCAGGATCGAGGGCGTCGAAGACGTCGACGTGGCGTTCCTGTCCGCCTCCGAGATCGCCTCCCAGCTACGCCGCGGCCGTGTCCATCTCGGCGTGACCGGCGAGGACCTGATCCGTGAGACCATCGCCGACGCGGAGGCGCGGGTCGAGTTCGTGCGCCCGCTGGGCTTCGGCAGGGCGGACGTGGTGGTTGCGGTCCCGGAATGCTGGATCGACGTCAGCCGGATGGACGATCTGGAGGACGTGGCCGCGATCTTTCAGCGCCGGCACGGCCACAGGCTGCGCGTCGCCACGAAATACCTCAATCTGACGCGCCGGTTCTTCGCCCAGAAAGGGGTGATGGGCTATCGCATCGTCGAGAGCCTGGGGGCGACCGAAGGCACGCCAGCCGACGGCTCCGCCGATATCGTCGTGGATATCACGTCCACCGGCACGACGCTCAAGGCCAACCATCTCAAGGTCCTGGACGACGGGGTCATCCTGAAGTCCGAGGCCAATCTGCTGGCCTCGCGCATCGCGGAGCCCAACGATGCGCTGGACCGGGTGAAGGCCGCCATCGCCGAGCGCCTGGAGGCCGTCGGCTGACGCCGATTTGAACCCGGGGTGCTCAATACCTAAATTCGGCTTCAGGCTCCGCCCGCGACGGCGCGCCGATATTCGTTCTGGCCCGGACCCCGAACCTCTCCAATGGCGATCACCTTTCAGGTCGATATCGAGGCGACGCTCGAGCAGGTCTGGGCCCTGCTCGACGACGAGACGCAACTGCCGCTCTGGATGCCGGAGATCGTGGAGACGGTCTACCCAAAGGACCGGGACCGCGACGCGCCCGTGGGCACCACGTTCCGCCAGAAGATCAAGGAGGGCGGACGGGTCAAGGACTATGACGGCGAGATCACGGCCTACGACCCGCCGCGCAAGCTCGGCATCCGCCTGGGCGACGGCCAGTTCTCCGTCGACATCACTTACGCGCTCAGCCCCATCGGCACCGGCACCCGCCTCGACTACAGCGCGGAGCTCACGGTCGAGACGCTGTTGGCCCGGATCATGGGTTTCCTGTTCCGGCCGCTCACCATGCGCATCTTGAACAGGCACATGGTCAACCTGAAGCGCGTGGCCGAGGACGCCGCCGCCGCGGAGCGAAGCGCGGCCGGATAGCCTTTGAACGCCCCAGCCGGTCCCGCCGAAAGCCCGAGTATGCGTTTGCGCTCGGTCTTGCTACTATCGCTTTCGGAGGAACGTTCAGTGGTGGCGACGCAAAAACATCTGCGCCACGCCGACAGAGTTCGCGAGACGGCCCACTCGAAGACGGAAGCGGCGCGCTCGGTCATCGCCGCCTCGTGGCGGCGCTCCCTGCTGCATCATGGCCTCAAGCCCGAGAGCGAGCACGCCGCCGAGCGCGTGAGCGCGGCGGAGCTTGCAAGCGCCCGGGAGCGGATGGGCGGCATGCTGGAGATCGCCCAGCCGACGCTGGACCGGCTGTTCCGGACCGTCGGCGACGCCGGCTGCTGCGTGCTTCTGACCGATGCGGACGGGGTGGTGGTCGAGCGGCTGGGCATGGCGTCGGACGACGCCACCTTCAAGGACTGGGGCCTGTGGACCGGCGCCGTCTGGAGCGAGGCCACCGAGGGAACGAACGGCATCGGCACCTGCATCGCCGAGCAGCGTCCGGTCACGATCTATCGGGATCAGCATTTCCACAGCCGGAACACGGCCATGAGCTGCATGGACGCGCCGATCTACGACCACAAGGGAGAGCTGGTAGCGGCGCTCGATGTCTCCTCCTGCCGGGAGAGCCACACCGAGGGGTTCGTGGCGCTGATCGCGACGGCGGTCGGCGAGGCGGCGCGGCGCATCGAGTCCGACACCTTCCGCGCCGCCTTTCCCGGCGCCCGCATCGTCATGTGCCCCGGTCACGGCCATGGCGGCGCCATGCTGCTTGCCGTCGACAAGGACGACCTGGTGATCGGCGCGACGCGCGCCGCCCGCAAGGCGCTCGGCCTGTCCGAGGCCAGCCTGGACGCGCCGCTGCCGGCGCCGGACATTCTGAACGGCAGGGTGCAGAGGGCGGACCTGGAATCCGCGGAGCGTGCCGAGGTCCGGCGCGCCCTGGCGCGCACCAACGGCAATGTCTCCGCCGCCGCCGTCATGCTCGGCGTCGGCCGGGCCACGCTCTACCGGCGGATGAAGCGCCTGGGCCTCTCTTGAGGGCCTGAGGGCGGCCGCGGTCACTTTGTCCGCTCGACTGTCTCAAAACTGAGACAGTCGCCCATCCGAACAGCTTCCACACCCATGACGCTTTCGCCCGGCGCCCGCACACTGGCGGCAGGCCGGTCGATAGCCGGCGTGTGCGGAGGAGCCTTTCAGGAGACAGTCAGATGAACATTCAGGTCTTGGACCAGTTCGTAACCCGCGCGCCCTTCAAGGAGCGCTACGACAATTTCATCGGCGGCCAGTGGATGCCGCCGAAATCCGGGCGCTATTTCGAGAACCTGTCGCCGGTGAACGGCCGGACGATCTGCGAGATCGCCCGCTCGGACGAGAACGACATCGAGGCGGCGCTCGACGCCGCACACGCTGCGAAGGACGCCTGGGGCAGCACCCCGGCCGCCGACCGCGCCAACATGCTGAACGCCATCGCGCAACGCATGGAGGACAACCTCGAAACGCTCGCCACCGCCGAGAGCTGGGACAACGGCAAGCCGATCCGCGAGTCCCTGGCGGCGGACGTGCCGCTCGCCATCGACCATTTCCGGTACTTCGCGAGCTGCATCCGGGCGCAGGAAGGCTCGCTCTCGGAGATCGACCAGGACACGGTGGCCTACCACTTCCACGAGCCGCTCGGCGTCGTGGGACAAATCATTCCCTGGAACTTCCCGCTGCTGATGGCGGCCTGGAAGCTCGCGCCGGCGCTCGCGGCGGGCAACTGCGTCGTCCTCAAGCCGGCGGAGCAGACCCCGGCCTCCATCCTGAACTGGGCGGAGCTGATTACCGGCATCCTTCCCGACGGCGTCCTGAACATCGTCAACGGCTTCGGCCTCGAAGCCGGCAAGCCGCTGGCCTCGAGCCCGCGCGTCGCCAAGATCGCCTTCACCGGCGAGACCACGACGGGCCGGCTGATTATGCAATACGCCTCGGAGAACCTGATCCCGGTCACGCTGGAGCTGGGCGGCAAGTCGCCGAACATCTTCTTCAAGGACGTGGTCGACGCCGATGACGACTTCTTCGACAAGGCCATCGAGGGCTTCGTCATGTTCGCGCTCAATCAGGGCGAGGTCTGCACCTGCCCGAGCCGCGCGCTGGTCGAGGAGTCCATCTACGACCGCTTCATGGAACGGGCGCTCGAGCGCGTGAATGCGATGACCCAGGGCAACCCGCTCATTCGCGACACCATGGTCGGCGCACAGGCGTCGTCCGAGCAGAAGGAGAAGATCCTGTCCTATCTCGACATCGGGCGGCAGGAGGGCGCGGAGGTCCTGGCCGGCGGCGACGCGGCGACGCTTGACGGCGAGCTTGCCGGCGGCTGGTACGTGAAGCCGACCGTGCTCAAGGGCCACAACAAGATGCGGGTCTTCCAGGAGGAGATCTTCGGGCCGGTGGTCTCCGTGACCACGTTCAAGGACGAGGACGAGGCGCTTTCCATCGCCAACGACACGCTCTACGGCCTCGGCGCCGGCGTCTGGAGCCGGGATGCGAACACCTGCTATCGCTTCGGCCGGGCGATCCAGGCGGGCCGCGTCTGGGTGAACTGCTACCACGCCTATCCCGCCCATGCGGCGTTCGGCGGCTACAAGCAGTCCGGCATCGGGCGCGAGACCCACAAGATGATGCTCGATCACTATCAGCAGACCAAGAACATGCTGATGAGCTACAGCCCGCAGAAGCTCGGCTTCTTCTAGGCTGGTCGCAGTACCTCGCGGCAAATACGGCTCCGGCGTCCCTTGCGGCGCCGGAGCCGGCCGTTGTCCCTATCCGAATTGAAAGGGGAACCCCGATGGCAGACCAGACCGAACGTCCTCCGCGCGTCACGGCCACCGAGGCGGCCCTGGAGCTGATCCAGGACATCCGGTCGGCACATCCCGACATCCTGTTCCACCAGTCCGGCGGCTGCTGCGACGGCTCCTCGCCCATGTGCTACCCGGCGAGCGACTTCAAGGTGGGCGCGCGGGACGTCAAGCTCGGCGATGTCGGCGGCGTGCCGGTCTATATCAGCGGCTCTCAGTTCGAGGCCTGGCGGCATACGCAGCTCATCCTCGACGTGGTACCGGGCCGCGGCGGCATGTTCTCGCTCGACAATGGGCGCGAGCGCCGGTTCCTGACGCGCTCGCGGGTGTTCACGGACGACGAGCTTGCCAGGCTCGACAGGCCGCCGGCCGGCGATCCGGCATAGCGGCGGCGGGGCTGGGAGCACAATAAGGGTCTGACCCCTATCACGCACAAGTGCAGCAAGCGGCATGTTATAGGCTCAAGAGACCGGCGAGACGACAAGGAGGCGGATGGGCCTTGGTCAACAGGACAAGGCCTAGAATGCGACCAGCGCCGATTTGACGATCGGCTTGCGGGCGCTCGACACATGCGGCTGAAGCGAGCGGCTTTGCGGCCTCTCCCGCAGGCCTTCCGCGTGCTCTCGCAGCTCGAACGCCGTCATATCGATTGGCTCGCCGGGCTGCCGGCAACGGCCGTCTACAAGGACGACGTCTTCCTCTGCCACGGCACCCCGCGCAGCGACACGGCCTACTGGCTCGAGCGCGTCAGGCCGGACGCCACCGTCGAGGCAACGCCCATCGAGGCGGTGGAGCGCGAGGCCGACGGTATCGACTGCTCGCTGATCCTGTGCGGCCACACGCACATCCCCCGCTTGGTCCGGCTGCGCGACGGCAGGCTCGTGGTCAATGCGGGCAGCGTCGGCTGTCCGGGATACCGGTGGGACATGCCGGTCGATCATGTGATGCAGGCGGGAACGCCGGATGCCTGTTACGCCATCCTCGAGCGCGCACCGGCGGGCTGGAGCGTCACCTTCAGATTCGTGCCCTACGATTGCGCCTCCATGGCGGCGCTGGCGGAGCGCAACGGCTGGCCGGACTGGGCGCGTGCGCTGGCCACGGGCTGGCTATGAGCGTGCCCTAACCGCCGGCAGCGCCCCCTTTCGCCAGCTCCGGAAACACGCCTTCCATCATGCGCGCGCTGTAGGCGACCAGCGCCGGCATCGCCTTGGCGGCGTCCTTGACGGGGCTCTGGAAGGGCTCGGCCAGCGCGTTGGCGATGTAGCCCCAGGTGACGCAGTCGATCTCCCGCGGCGCGTCGCCGCCGTAATAGGGCCGCTCGCCCAGGATGGCGTCGAGCGCGCGCAGATCCTCGATAGCGAGCCCGTCGATCTCCTCCGTCGTGTGGCGCCCCAGGCCCTGGCCGTGCAGCACCTTGCGCGTCTGGCGCTGCACCATGGCGAAGATCAGTCCCCCCATCGGCCACGGCATGGCGCCGAAGAACACGTCGTGCACGATGGGCACGTTCTGGGGCTGCATCCAGCGGCTGTGCAGGAGCGTGAAATAGAGATGCCCCTCCATCATGCGGGTCAGCGCCAGGTGCGCGGCGCGGTCGGCCGCGCTCAGGCCCTCTCCCAGCGGATCGCCGTAGGTCTCCTTCAGATAGCTCAGAATGAAATGGGAGTCGGCGACGGTCCGGCCGGCGTCCTCGATATAGGGACACTTGCCCTTCGGCGCCTTGCTCGGGTCGATCACCTCGCTGATCTCGTAGTCGAGACCGGCGAGCCGCAGATAGGTCTCCACCTTCATGCAGAAGGGGCTGGGGTTCGGCACGCCGAAGGCGCGTCGGAACTGATAGAGCGTGATCATTGGCGGCTTCCCGTGGCTCTGTGGATCGGGCCCGGCGAAAGATATCAGGGGAATAAGGATATGTTTTGCAACATATCTTGAGGGAACGCCGGCCGGTGCCCCACGAAAAAGGGCCGCCCCGAAGGGCGGCCCCGATGTCTTCGACAGGTTCGGCCGGGCTACATCATGCCGCCCATGCCACCCATGTCGCCCATGCCGGCCGGCGGGCCGGCAGGCTCGTCCTTCTTCGGCGCCTCGGCCACGCCCGCCTCGGTCGTGACCAGGATGCCGGCGACGGAGGCCGCGTCCTGCAGGGCCGTGCGAACGACCTTGGCCGGATCGATGATGCCGTACTCGATCAGGTCGCAATACTCGTTCGACTGAGCGTCGTAGCCGAAGGAGCCCTTGGCCTTGTCCAGGATCTTGCCGACCACGATCGAGCCCTCGACGCCCGCGTTCTCGGCGATCTGCCGGACCGGCGCCTGCAGGGCCCGGCGCACGATGTTGATGCCGGCGCTCTGGTCGTCGTTGTCGCCCTCGACCGAGAGGTTCTGCGAGGCGCGCAGCAGCGCCACGCCGCCGCCCGGCACGATGCCTTCCTCGACCGCGGCGCGGGTGGAGTTCAGGGCGTCGTCGACGCGGTCCTTGCGCTCCTTCACCTCGATCTCGGTGGCGCCGCCGACACGGATCACCGCCACGCCGCCGGCCAGCTTGGCCAGCCGCTCCTGCAGCTGCTCGCGGTCATAGTCGGAGGACGTCTCGTCGATCTGCGCCCGGATCTGGCCACAGCGGCCGGAGATCTCGCCCTTCTTGCCGGCGCCTTCGACGATCGTGGTGTCTTCCTTGGTGATGATCACCCGCTTGGCGGTGCCAAGCATGTCGAGGCCCACATTCTCGAGCTTGATGCCGAGATCCTCGGAGATCACCTGGCCGCCGGTGAGGATCGCGATGTCCTCGAGCATGGCCTTGCGGCGATCGCCGAAGCCGGGCGCCTTGACGGCGGAGACCTTGAGCCCACCGCGCAGCTTGTTGACCACGAGGGTCGCGAGCGCTTCGCCTTCAACGTCCTCGGCAATGATCAACAGCGGACGGCTGGACTGCACGACGGCTTCGAGCAGCGGCAACATGGCCTGCAGGTTCGAAAGCTTCTTCTCGTGCAGC
>JAKSBI010000117.1 GCA_022361215.1 Hyphomicrobiales bacterium
ATCGTCCCGTCCTCCCGAACGATGGCGACCCATACCGATTTGCGCCGCCATTCGGGCCAGCCTGCCGTCAGTGCGGCGATGCGCGGATCGTCCTGATCGAGGCCGTCCTGGAACGGCTCCAGGCGGCTCTCCCGTGCCGACACCTCCGACAGGGCCCAGGCGCGCGTGTCGTCCTTCGCTCCACCAGCCCATGGCAGGAGCCGGTCGCCCTCGGCCCTGGCGAGCACCAGGGTCCGCTGCGGCTCGCCAAGCCGTGTCGGATAGTCGCGATCCTCGTTGAACGCCTCCGACTCGTAGTAGCCGGCCTCGACCTCAAGCAAGCTCAGGCCGGCCGTGGCCTTCTCTGCCCTCGCCTTTCCTTCATCACGCGTCTCGGCAGGGATCAGCGGCGAAGGCACTGGCGCGGGAATCTCTCCGTAGACCGCTTCGATCAACGGTCTCAGTCCGTCGGGCGCCGCGATCTCGCCGGCGGCAAAGAGCGCGTGGGCACTCCGCCAGAGAACGGCATGGCCGTAAACGTATCCGCCTTTGTCCAAGACCTCGAAAATCCAGTCCTCGGATGCCACATGGGCGGGGTCGGGCGAGAGCACGACGAGCGTGAGCCCGCCGACCGGGCGCGCGGCGGCGGGGCGGACGTCCATATGCCGCCAGAGCCGGCCGGCACGTTGAACCATGAGATCTATGGGGGCGAGATCGGTGATCATGACGTCGAAATCCAAATCGAGCGATTGCTCGACGACCTGCGTCGCCACCAGCACCCGGCCGCGGCGATCCGCTGCGGTCCCCGCCTTGCCGAAGCGCCGCACGGCGTCGGCCTCGATCGCCAGCCGGTCCGCCATGGCGAACCGCGCGTGGAACAGATCGACCGTCACGTCCTGCTCGGCGATCGCCTCGGCGGCCGCGACGGCGTCGTCCACGGCATTGCGGACCCAGGCCACGGCGGCCCCCTTGCGCGCCGCCGCGACGGCGGCCCGGAGCGCCATCTGCGCGCTCGAGATGCGCTCGACGCCGACGCGGCGAACGGTTTGCGGCGTTGGATCGACCGCCCGGTCCTTGGTTTCCGCGCGTGAAACGAGGGTCAGCAGCGGATAGCTTTGGCTGGGAACCGTCCCGGCGGCCTCAAGCTGCAAACCCGTTTGGTAGCTTTCAATCAAATCGCACCGCGTCTTCGCGGGCAGCGTCGCGGTCATGACGATGGCCGAGCCTCCGAGAGCGGCTTGAAACTCCAGCAGCCGCTTCAGCTCTTGCGTCATATATGCGTCGTAGGCATGGGCCTCGTCGACGATCAGGATACGGTCGCCGAGCCCCCAAAGACGCAGCGTCGAGAACTTGACCGGCAGCGCTGCAAGTATGGCCTGGTCGATGGTGCCAACCCCGACCTCCGCCAAGAAAGTTTTGCGACGGTCATCCGCGATCCACTCGGCGCAGGCGGCGGCCGTGCTGTCCTCCGCACCCTGTTGCAGCCCTTCCATGCGATCCAGCCCTTCGGCCGCCTGTCGGAAGCCTTCGTGATGCTCGCGGCGGCCATGGGCCAGCGCCAGGGACGGCGGCGCGCCCGGCACATAGAGGCGGCGGTAAGCGGACGAGAGCCGGTCGAACATGGCGTTGGCGGTCGCCATGGTCGGCAAGGCCAGGTAAAGGCCCGCCCCCTTGCCCGAGGCCATCATGCGATGGGCGAGCGCGAGGGCCGCTTCGGTCTTCCCGGACCCCGTGGCGTCCTCGATCAGCGCCAAGACGGGCCCGTCGGGCAAGGCGGTGGTCTGCACGACGGATTGCATCGGTCGCGGCGCGACGATGTCGAACAGGCTGCCGACGCCGGCCGCCGGGGCGATCGGTGCGCTCTCCAGCCCCGCGGCGGCAATCGCGGCGGCGGCTCTTTCGCGAGCGATCTCCAGATAGCCGGCGAGAGGCGTGTCCCAATGCGTGTAAGGAAACCACCGCTGGTTCGAGCCCAGCCAGTCCACCGTCGTCACCAGCCCGGCGAGGTGCCAGGTCAGCCGCTTGACGGCAGACGAGGAGCCGAGCGCAAGGCCCGGCCCCGGGAAAAGGCCCAGGAGATCGCTGGTGAAGGCGCGCGCCGCTTCGGCGCCCTCGTCAAGCTTGATCTGAGCATCACCCGAGACCGGCGGACGGCCATGATGGCCGGCAACGGATGCGTAGAGGTGCCAACGCGTTTGAAGGCGCGAGCCAAGCTCGGGCGCCAGGAGACCGTCGAGCGGTCCAGCCAGCAGCGCAAAGCTGAGCTGCCAGTGGGTCTTGTGTGTTGGGACACCGGAAAGGTCCAAACCCGCCGGCTCTCCATTGCCAATGCGCTTGGCGAACGCCTTGGAGAACTTGCCCGCATCGTGCAAGGCGACGAGCAGGACCAGAGCACGCCGCAACGCATCGCACTCAAGCTCGAGCGACGCGGCCAGCCTTTCGAAGCGAGCGGGCGCACAATCGATCAATCGTTCCGCACACGCCGCAACGTCGAGCATGTGGAAGGCGGCGGGGTGCCATTGAGGACCACCGTCCGATATCGGCCGCGCCTTGCCCGGCCAGCGAAGATAGTCGCGTTCACGCAAAGCTCGGAAACCACTCTGAATCGGAACGGTTGTGCCCGCCGACGATCATGCAAATGCCATGGGACAGCCCCCCAAACGGCTCCAGGCGCACGACATCAGACTTGCAGCTGAGCGGCGCCGTGATCGGTGTTCGATGCTCTATCTGTATGCAACCCGCAGAAGGAAGCACTATGGGACAAGTATCCCATGGGAGCATCATCACCACGCACGCCCTCAGAGCTATCATTCAGCGATGACGGGCAAGATGGTTGTCGCATGGCGTATCGCACCGCGTTTCCCGCCACGACCAAATGACGCATGGATGGCAAATGACACGCAAGCTTTTGCCAAAATTCGTTCGCGTTCTTACCCTATCTGTTTCAGGCATTTTTTAAGTGGGGGGTCTCAATGTTCGCTCAGATTGCAGCGATTGGGGGGCGCGTCTCGCCCGTCCAATACACTGTTGAATCCATACCTTCCGTTACGCCGCAAACGCTGGCGGTCGGCAGGATGCTGTTCGGTTCGCTGCTCCTGTTCTTCCTTCTCGACCTGCCCGCCGATTTTGTAATGCGGCTGGCAACTGCCGGCCCGATGTATCCCATTACGCGGTTTTTGGATCAGACCGGCTTGCTCTCGGCGCTGTCCGCCAACCCGAGTTTCGCAAGCCTCTTTCTGATGGTCACGGCCGGCCTGCTCGTCGCTTTCATTCTGGGGGCCGCGACGGTCGTCGTCTATCCGTTATTGGTTATGGCCTTCTGGCTGCTGGCTTTTCTCGGAAATCAGGGGCATTTCATCACGCCGCTCTTACTGGCGCTTACGGCAACGCTGGGGGCTCCGTGGAGTGCGGCTTGGAGCATTGACAGCCTGTTCCGGTCGCAGGCGGTGCCGCAACAGACGTCGCGCCTATTCGGTTATCCGCTCTGGCTGCTTGGGTTGACCATCGGCCTCACATACATGTCGGCTGGCCTGAGCAAGCTGATTCTCACCGATGGCGCCTGGCTCTGGGACACCGGTGCCCGCAACGGCCTTCTTCAAGATTTGGACAAAGCCTTAAGCGACATCGGCATGGTGATCAGCAACAACTATCTGCTTTCGCTGATTGCATCTGTGCTCTCATCGTTC
>JAKSBI010000730.1 GCA_022361215.1 Hyphomicrobiales bacterium
CCCCAGCATGGACCTCCAAGGGGGCGCTTCGGCGCCCCTTTTTCTTGCGGCACGGCACTCCAGGGAGGCCGCATGATACGTCCCGCCAGCACCGCAACATGCATCTCAGCCGGCCCTAAAGCATGTCTCCCGAAAGTGGATACCGGTTTCGGGAAAAAGACATGCTCTAATTCTTCATGCGCGCCTTGTCCTGAAGCTGCTTCAGCGAGAAGACGTAGCTGGTGTCCGTCAGCGGCTTGTGGCAGGCGAAACACTTGGCCTGGTTGACGCCGGGCTTCAGCGCCCTGTCGGGCGTGAAGACGGCGTAGTTCCAGTCGCCGTTGCGCAGGATCTCGGGGATGTCCCTGCCCCAGCCCGGCTGCATCTCCATGGCCGTGTAGGCGGCCAGCTTGTCCGCCACCAGGAAACCGTCGTCGCCCATGACGGGCTTCTTCTCGGCGTCGAGCTTGGTCTTGTAGACCTCGACGAAGAACACCGCGCCGTGCGGCATCGGCTTGCCCGCGCGCGCGGCCGCGAGCGCGATCTCGTTGGCGTAGTAGGTGCGCACCTGTTTCTTCTTGGGGAAGTTGATCTTCGTATAGGCCGTGAAGGTGGTCTTGTAGCTGTCGGGGAACCGCACCCGCGTCGTCGCGACCTTGGCCGGCATCTCGGAGGTGGCAGTGCCGCCGCCGGCGCCCGGCAGGCCGGAGAAGAAGGCGGCCAGGTTGGCGATGTCGGCGTCGTCGAGCTGGGCGGCGATGGCGTTCATCAGGGCGTTCTTGCGGCTGCCGCCCTTGAAGGCCTCGAGCTGAAGGGTGAGGTACTTCGCCTTCTGGCCCGCCAGGTTCGGGATCTCGGCGCTGACGCTGATGCCGTTCAGGCCATGGCAGGCACCGCACACCTCGGCCTTGCGCTTGCCGGCCTCCGGGTCGGCGGCCTGGGCCTGCGATGCTGCCGCCAGTAACAGGACAGAAATCAAGGCGCATCTCATGGTCGTCCTCCCGAGTTTTCCGAGATTTATCGGTGAGGATCATATCCGATGGACCACGTTTTCAGTGGCTCGACCGCGTCAGATCATCGGATTGTGATGGGGACGACTATTGGCTTCCGAAGCTTGGCGCAGAAATACGAGGGGCCAACGCGGACGCTGGTCGGTCGACGCGTTGGCCCCTGGCGGTCCGTCGGGCGCCGCCTGCCTCTTTCCTGTGTTCGTAAGTCTCAACAGGCTCTAGCGATCGAGCTCGTCGAGCCCGAAATCCTCGACATCGAGGTCCTGCATGCGGCGCGCGCCGTAGCCGGTCTCGATGATCATGTCGTCGTGGGCGAAATCGCCGTCGTCCTCGAGCAGAGCGAACTCGTCGATGACCGCAGCCACGTCGTCGAAGCCATTGAGATCCTTCAGCATGTCGTCGCCACCTTCAGTGTTTTCTCGCGTTCCGTGTCCTGTGACCGGGAGATGGGGGCGATCCGGCCTTCAAAAAGTGATCTACATCACACTTCGGTCGTTTCCGGCCTTCGGCCCGCGCCCGGGCAAAAAGAAAGGCCAACGCGGCCTGGGCATGGCGACCGCGTTGGCCCTAGGGCCTGTTGAGATTCACGGTGCAGACCCAAGAGATCGGTGACATCGCGGCTCACCCTCCTCCGTCATTCCCGCGAAAGCGGGAATCCATTGGCGACGGCAGCCAAACGAAGGCCTCGGACGGTGTTGCCGAGGGGTCCAGATATGAACCGATCGTCCCTGCCACATGGCGATGTGGAATGGAGTCCCGCTTTCGCGGGAATGACGACAAGGGGGGACAGCGAGCCCCCTCAAGTCGAAGACGCCCCAGGATCTGTTGTGAATCCTGAGTCTCAACAGGCCCTAGAGCCATGGCGCGATCATTCTGACCGGCTGTTTGGTGCGAGATGGGGACGCTCAGGCCGGCAAAAAGCGATCCGGATCACATTTTGGCGCTTTGCGCGTGTTGAAAGGCATCACGGAGAGCCGACATATCCCTCGCACGGACTCATGATAGATTTCGCACCATGACCGAAGCGCCTGACGTCAAAGCGATCCTTGCCGGCGACCGGCTGTTCCACGGCCTCCCGGACGCCTCGTTGGACCGGCTGGCCGCGCTCGTCTGCCCGCGCCAGGTGCCGGCGGAAAAGATCGTTTACCGCGAGGGCGATACGGCGAACGGCTGCTACGTGATCATCAACGGCACGCTGAAGGTGTCGCGGTTCGCGCCGGACGGCGACGAGGTGTTTCTGGCGGTGGTCGGCGGCGGCGACGTGATCGGCGAGATGGCGCTGGTGGACCGGATGCCGCGCTCGGCCACGGTGACGACGCTGCGCGACTGCGACCTGGGCCATATCGCGCTCGACGACTTCGAGAAGCTCGCGCTCGGCGACCAGGAGATCTACCGGCATCTGTCGCGGGCGCTGAGCGCGCGGCTGAGGGCCAGCAACGACACGCTCACCCTGCAGCAGCGCCCCATGGACGAGCGCCTAGCGCGGCTGTTCATGCGGCTCGCGGACGGGTTCGGCGAGACCCTGCCGGACGGCCGCGTGCTGATCCGCCACAAGTTCTCCCAGGTCCAGATCGGCCAGATGGCGGCCTGTGCCAGGGAGAATGTCAGCCGCCAGCTCAAGCAGTGGCGCCAGGACCGGCTGATCTCGCGGGTCGGCGGCTATTACTGCCTCGAACAGCCCGACCGGATCCGGGACCTCGCCGGGCTCTAGAGCATGTCTCCCGAAAGTGGATACCGGTTTCGGGAAAAAAGACATGCTTCGACACAGAACCAGGGTCTGTCCGGCGGAATGTCAGTCGACCGGCGAATCAAACGCAAATGGGAAACGCGATACGATCGCGGGCTATTGCCGCGTGAACTTGAAGCGGACGTCGATATGGCCCGTGGGCTTGCAGTTGGCGTCGTGGACCGGCAGGCGGCCGTTCAGGAAGAACTCGCGGCTGCCGTCCGGATAGGACCAGCTCTTGTCGTTGTCCCCCCAGACCTGGTAGGCGGTCGGCCCGCAGAGCCCGTCCATGCGGGCGATGCCCTGCAGGAACGGCCCCTCGCCGTTGTAGCTGCCCGTGAAGAACAGGCGGCCGTTGCGGTGCATGGTGACCTCGTTGCCCGGGTTGCAGAGCTTCAGGTCATAGGTCAGCTCGCTGGCGTCGCCGATGCGGTACTTCACCGTCTTGCAGGAGGCCTCCGCACGCGGTGCGAGCGACAGGCTGGCGGCGGCAACCGTCACGACCAGAATGCTTGTTCTCACCTTCGATAGTCCCTCGATTGATCGGAGGCGCCCCCGCCCCGACGCAACGGCCAGATCCTATACGACCGCAGCATGCAAGCAAACGGTCGTGGCTCGGACCGTCTCTAACACGGAAAGGATAACCGGGCGTAAGCGTTGCGCTCCGGGGCGATAGCGTTGCCGAGGGCTCTGCCGGTCGGATCGCGGGCAGCGCGATCGGCTTCGTCTCGCCGGGTGCGGCAGCGAAGCGATTCGCCCTCCCGCCCTGGCCTGCTCGTCGTCGTGCACCGGCTCATCGGCCGAGACAGCTCCGAAGGTCGCCATAGGGCCGCCCCAGCACCGAGAGGGGCTCGAGCGCCGCGTCGGCCCGGCGCGCGATCCTGCGCACCTCCCGTTGCAGCGCGTCGAGCGCGCCGCCATTGCGCCAGGTCTCGGGATCGAGCCCCAGACCTCGCAGATAGCTGGCCGGCGGCATGGGCGCGGTCTTGCGCTCGGCCGCCGGCTCCCGCCACATGGCCAGGCGGTAGTAGATGCGCTCGGCGCAGCGCGCCAGCTTGCGCGTCCGGTCTTCGTCGCCGCCATGGAGGAAATTGGGCGGGAAGATGGAGGCCGTGCGGTGGCAGGCGCCGCAATAGACCTGCAGGGGCGAGCGGCCCGCGACGCCCGCAGCGGCGCGGCCGTGGGGTGCCGGCGCCGCGAGCGCATGGCTCGGCCCGGGTGCCCGGGCATAGGGCAGCCCGAGGCGGGCGAACAGATCCGCCATGATCCGGCGCCGGTCGAAGGCGCGGCCTCCATAGAGATCGGCGGAGGCCGGCGGCGCGGCGAGACCGGCATCGATGGCGGCGCGCAGCGGCGCGACGTCGTCCACGAAGGTCAGCACCGCCTCGCCGTTGACCCGGTGGGCCGGCAGCTCGGCCGAGGCGTCCTCGGTCTCGCTCGCGAGATCCGACCAGGAGAGCCGGACGCTTTCCAGCGCCCAGCCGTCGGCGAGGCGCACGGACCGGTCCGTGACCTCGTCCTCGGCGCCGAGCGTCAGCGTGGCCACGCCAGCGTCCCCGGTCCAGGCGCCGCCGGTGAGCCGCGGCTGGGTCAAGGGCTCGCCGCCCGGGAGCTCCAGCAGGTCGATGCGGCCCTTCACCGCCCGGCCCTCCGTCAGATAGACGTGGCCGTTGAAGAGCAGGTCGCCGCTTTCCGGCTGTTTGCAGCGAAAGATGACGGCGTCGCTCTCGCCTTGGAAATAGCTGCGACTTGACATGGCGCAGCGATAGCGCGCGCTCCGCCGCGCCGCCTGCTTGCCGCGCCCGGACTGGGCGAGGTGGCGGTCGAGCCGCCGGACGGTCTCGTCGGCGAACAGCGTGGCCAGCGCGGCGACGGCCCGCGCGACGTCCTCCTTGGAGGCGCCATGCCAGCGCGCGGCCGGCGGCCTCGGGGTCAAGGGGTCCAGCGCAGGCGTCGCGGCA
>JAKSBI010000223.1 GCA_022361215.1 Hyphomicrobiales bacterium
CAGCTTCTGGTATGGGGAGAAGCAGGCGCTGGAGGGTGTCGATCTGGACATTTTCGAGCGCGAGGTGACGGCCTTTATCGGGCCCTCGGGCTGCGGCAAGTCCACGCTGCTGAAGTGCCTGAACCGGACCAACGAGATCATCCCGGGCACGCGCATCTCGGGGCGCATCACGCTCGACGGGCAGGACATCTATCGCGCCGTGGAGGACCCGGTGACGCTGCGCCGGCGCTTCGGCTGGGTGGCGCAGAAGCCGAACCCGTTCCCGAAGTCGGTCTATGCCAATGTCGCCTATGGGGCGCGCCTGCACGGGGTGGTCACCAACCGGGCCGACGAGGAGGCGCTGGTGGAGGACTGCCTGACCCGCGCCGGGCTCTGGGACGAGATCAAGGACCGGCTGAAGGAGCTCGGCACCGACCTCTCCGGCGGCCAGCAGCAGCGGCTCTGCATCGCGCGGGCGCTCTCCACCAAGCCGGACATCATCCTGATGGACGAGCCCTGCTCGGCGCTCGACCCGCGCGCCACCGCCTATATCGAGGACCTGATCGACCACCTGCGCGAGCGCTACACCATCGTCATCATCACCCACAACATGCAGCAGGCCGCCCGCATCTCGCAGCGCGTGGCCTTCTTCCATCTGGGCAAGCTGGTCGAGGCCGGCGACGCGGAGGAGATGTTCCTGCGCCCGCAGACGGAGCTGTGCCAGCGCTACATCACCGGACAGTTCGGCTGAAGCAGGCCCGCGCCGGCAACAGCCATCGGACCGATCAGGAGTCGAGGAGCTCTGACATGACGCATTACGAAGCCAAGATGCTGAACACGGCCGAGGGCAGCCTGGCGGGGTCCTATCCCTTCGATGCGCCGGACGACCTGCTCGGCAAGCCCGCCGACCAGGTGGTGCGCGCCTTCTTCGAGCATGTGGACAAGGAGATCCTGCACGAGCACGTGGACTTCGAGATGAACGCCGCCTTCAAGAGCAAGGACGGCAACGCCGTCACCGCCATGGGCGCGCTGATCCTGAAGGACGACGGGCACCTGCCGTTCCTGCTGCTGATCTCGCGCTAGGGGGGGGCTTTGGCGGATTCATCCACCCCGCTCCCCCGGCCCATCGCAAAATCGGGGCTTCCCGCGCCGTCTTTTGCTGCTATGTCTCGGGGCGTGCAAGCGTAGCCCGCGGCGCGCGGACCGGAGACGGGGTGGACCCTTGGATATTGCCGGCCTGCTCTATACGGCCTCGACCTGGGTCGTGCCCGTCCTCATCGCGATCACGTTCCACGAGGCGGCGCACGCCTATGCCGCCTGGCGGCTCGGCGACGACACGGCCTACGTTCAGGGGCGCGTGACCTTCAACCCGCTGAAGCATGTGGACCCGTTCGGGACGGTACTCTTGCCGGCGCTGCTCTTGATCATGCGGGCGCCGTTCCTGTTCGGCTGGGCCAAGCCCGTGCCGGTGCGGTTCGGGCGGCTCGGCAACCCGCGGCGGGACATGGTGATCGTGGCCATCGCGGGGCCGGCGATCAATATCGTCCTGGCGGCCGTCTCGGCCCTCCTGTTCCACGCCCTCTGGCTGGTGCCCGACGCGGTGCTGCCCTGGACGGCGCGCATGCTCTACAACTCGATCCTGCTCAACCTGGTGCTGGCGGTGTTCAACATGCTGCCGCTGCCGCCGCTCGACGGCGGCCGGGTCGCCGTGGGGCTGCTGCCCGACGCCCTGGCGGCGCCGCTCGCCCGGCTCGAGCCCTACGGCATGGTGATCCTGGTCGGGGTGATCTTCATCCTGCCCCTGCTCGGCGACCAGCTCGGCATCGGCCTCGACGTGTTCCGTTGGCTGGTCGGCACGCCGGTGGCCTGGCTGCTGCCGTTCTTCAGGGGGCTGGCGGGGCTGGGGTAGGTGCTTTTCCGGCCTGAGCGCGCCGACCACACCCTCCGTCATTCCTGTACGCGCTTTCGCGGGAATGACCGATGATGGTGTGGTGCGTTTGGCCCTCTCTGGCGTCATTCCGGCGCAGGCCGGAATCCAGGCGCGGCTGCCGCTTGGCGTGGCGACTGCGAGCGACGTCCGGAGCCGGCGGCGGGGTCACGGCGCCATCCGCCGAGGCATGGGGCGTACAGGGGGCTGACCCCTAATGCCCATCCGGGCGCGCTTCAGTCCTCCTCATCCAGGTCGACCCGGTCTTCCGTGGCGTCGGGCGGGGCGGGGGTCTGCTGCTCGCCGCGGCGCAGGTGATGCAGGATGCGCCAGTTGTGATAGGCGACGCGGTGGAGCCAGCGGACGCTGTCCAGCCGTTGCAGCGCGGCGTCGGCGCCGATCTCGTGGCGCGAGGCCGCCGCCACGGTCCGCTGGCGGTAGCTGCGGCGCTGCCGGCGCAGGACGGTCCGCAGCCGGTCGAGCCGGTCCTCCGCGGCGGCCAGGTCCGCGGTCTCCGGCGGCGGCGCCGTCACGTCGCGCAGCACGGCCGAGAGCCGGCGCAGCCGCGCATCGCTCCCGAGGGCCTCGATGCGCGGCCGCTGGGTGCAGCGGTGGTGCAGCCGGCTCAGATGATCGAGCGCGTGCATGGTCGCGATGTGGCGCCGATGGGGGAGCGGCTGGGCGGGCTCCGTGCGGATCCGCTCCACGAAGCGGCGCGTCGCCTCCAGCGCCTCGCCCACCGCCTGCAACCGGGCCGGATCGAAGCCCGCCCGTTTCTCAGAGTCGAGCAGGTCCGCCAGGATGCCGAACAGCGCGTGTGCGATGTCCCGGACCGTCGCCACCGCGGCGTCGGCGGCGGCGGCCGGGTCGCCGAGCAGGCGCTCGTCCAGCCGCCGGAGCAGCGGCGGCCCGGTCTCGGGCGCCAGCCAGACGATGACCCGCGCGAAGACGTGTGTGAAGGGCAGCACCAGGAGCACGCCGATGGCGTTGAAGGTGGTGTGGAACGCCACCAGCGCGACCTGCGCGTCGCCCGCGCCGCCACCGGCGATCCAGGCCTCGGCGGCGGCCGCGAACGGCCCGAGCAGGACGAGCGCCATGGCGCCGGTGAACAGGTTGTAGATGACGTGGGCGTAGCCGGTCTGGCGCGTGGCGGTGGAGCCGCCCACCGTCGCCAGGGCGGCGGTGAAGGTGGTGCCGATATCCATGCCGATGACCATCGCCGCGGCCTGGGGGAAGGAGATGGTGCCGGTGCCGAGCGCCACCAGCGCGGCGGCGACGCCGGCGCTCGACGACTGGGTCACCAGGGTGATCGCCACGCCGATGAGCACGAGCTGCAGGCGGCCGAGGAGTGTGTCCGGCGGGAAGTCGTCCGGCGTCACGGTGCCTTCGAAGGCGGCCAGGCCCTGCTGCATGGCGTCGATGCCGATGAACAGCAGGCTGAACCCGGCCAGCGCCCAGCCGATCTCGCCGAAGCGCCGGCCGCCGAACAGCCTCAGCAGGACGCCCAGCAGCAGCAAGGGCAGGGCGATCTCGCCGAGCCGCAGCTTGAAGCCGAGGATGGCCACCAGCCAGCCGGTCATGGTGGTGCCGATATTGGCGCCGAAGATGATGCCGAGCGCCTGGGGAAAGGTGAGCAGACCCGCCCCGACGAAGCCGATGGCAGTCACCGTGGTGGCGCTCGACGACTGGATGACGGCGGTGGTGAAGGCGCCGGTGGCGGCGCCCGAGACCGGGCTCCTGGTGAAGCGCGCCAGCATGCGCCGCAGCGCGTTGCCGGCCAGGCCCCGGAGCCCGTCGGTGAGGACGAGCATGCCGAGAAGGAAGAGGCCGACGCCTCCGGCGGCAAGCAGAATGTCCGCAGTCATACGATCCACTATGCGCCGCGCGGAAGCGTGGGCTCAATGGCCATCCATGACGCACACAGTGCGGCCAAAAGCCTCGCTCACGCCGCCCGGAGCTTGGGGACGATGTCGGTGGCGATGGCCTCCACCTGCTCGGTCTCGTATTTGTAGGGCACGAAGATGATGCGGTCGATGCCGGTCTCGATATGGTCCATGAGCTGCTCGACGCACTCTTCGGGCGTGCCCATGATGGCGCTGTCGGGGGTGGACTGGCTCCAGGAGGCGAAGTCCCACTCGGTGTTGAGCCACTCGTTCATCGGGCCCTCCACCTTGTCGCGCGGGCCGACCACGATGGGGAGCTGGTTGGCGCCGATAAGCGTGTCCGGGTCCTTGCCGGCCTCCTCCGCGAAGGTGCGGATCTTGGTCCAGTCATTGGTGAAGGCGTCGGGCAGGTAGAAGTAGGTGAGCCAGCCGTCGCCCTTGACCGCGGCGCGCTTGAGCACCCGGTCCACATAGCCGCCGATCAGCACGGTCGGGCGCGGTTTCTGCACGGGCTTCGGGAACATCACCGAGGCGCGCAGATTGTAGGGCGGCGACTCCAGGTCGACGCTGTCCTCGGTCCAGAGCCGGTACATGATGTCCAGGTTCTGGTCCATGATCTTGCCGCGCTTGTGGAAGTCGACGCCGACGGCGTCGAACTCGCGCTTGTACCAGCCCGACGCCATGCCGAGCACCAGGCGGCCCCCAGAGATCCGGTCCATGCTGGAGAGCTGCTTGGCGAGCACCAGCGGGTTGCGCAGCGGTAAGACCAGAATGCCGGTGCCGAGGCGGATCTTGGTTGTCCGCGCGGCCACCGCCGTCAGGAGCGAGAGGGCGTCGATGATCGGGAAGTGGGGGTCGACGCCGAGCAGAATATGGTCCCAGACCCAGAGCGACTCGTAGCCGAGCGCCTCCATGCGGACGCCGTAGTCGATCAGCGCCTGGGCGTCCGGGATCTCCGGATAGGTCTGGAAGTTGTGCATCGCAACGCCGAATTCGGTCTTGCCCATGTCGTCTCCTTCTAGGCGGGAGGGAGGACGGTCACGCCGTGTAGAGCCGGTCGGGGTCGAGCGCGCGCAGGACGGCGAGCTCGTCGGCCTGGGGCGGCTCGGTGTGGGCGAAGCCGTTCATCTCGATCTCGAAGCCGGTGTTCTCCTGCACCATCTCGGGCGCGACGCCCGGGTGCAGGGCCAGCACGGACATCTCGCGGGTGTCGTCGTCGAAGCCGAGCACGGCGAGGTCGGTGACGACGCGGTACATGCCGCCGCTGATCAGGCCGCTGTCCGCGCGGCTGCTGCCGCCCTGGATGAAGCCCGGGCTGGTGATGAAGTCGACCTTCTCCACGAAGCGGCGCTTCTCGTGCTTCATGGCCACGATCATCTGGGTCAGGCTGGAGATGTCGTTGCCGCCGCCGGTGCCGGGCAGGCGCGTCTTCGGGGCCTCCGGGTCGCCGATATAGGAGCTGTTCAGGTTGCCGTAGCGGTCGATCTGTGCGCCGCCCATGAAGCCCACATCCACATAGCCGCGCTGCAGGAGCAGCAGCACGTCGGTGATCGGCAGCACCATGTTGGCGCGGCGCGTGCAGCGCTGCTCGTTGGTGGAGGGGGGCAGCTCGCCCGGCACCACGAAGGGGCCGACGACGCCGCCCTCGAAGAGGATGGTCAGGCCCGGCGCGTGCAGGCGCTGGGCCAGCGTCGCGGCCAGGAGCGGGATGCCGACGCCGGCGAAGACGATCTGCCCGTCGGTCAGGAGCCGCGCGCTCATCACGGCCAGCAGCTCGGAGGCGGTGTAGTTGGCGCGCTCAGTCATTGTAGATGCTCCGTCCGCGACGGCTGGCATCCAGGAGAGCGTCGATGCCGATCAGGTCGAGATAGTCCTGCCAGCTCTCGGGCCCGTGATAGTACCTGTCGAGATAGGCGGCGGCGCCCGCTTCGGGGTCTGCCTTGGTCTCGGCGGCGTAGGCGTCCAGGTGGTCGAAGAAGGGCTCGTAGAGCCCGTAGCACTCGTGCGGAGCGCAGCCATAGGGTACCTCGACCACGGCGTCGACGGTGAAGAAGGGGATGCGCGTGCGGTCGGGCGCGCGCCGGATCCGGTCGTTGGAGACGATACGCTCGGTGGTCAGGATCACCCGGTTCGCCGCCATGGCGATGTCGATGTCCATGAACTGCAACCCGTCGAGCTGGGCGTTGCCGTAAGCGTCGGCGCGCTGCACGTGGATCAGCGCCACGTCCGGGTTGAGCGCCGGCACCACCATCAGCCGCTCGCCCGTATAGGGGCAGTCGATCTCCTTGACGTCGTCGCCGACGCGCCCGGCCACGTCCGAGCCGATCATGGAGCGCACCGGCATGAAGGGCAGCCCCATGGCCCCGGCGCGGTAGCGCAGCCCCATGGACATGTGGCTCCACTCCTCGAAGCGCGCCCGGCCCATCTCGGTGTAGTGGCGCATGACGCGGGAGACGCCCCAGACGATGCCCTGGCTGAACCAGCTCGTGACGATGTGGCGCGACAGGCCGGCGGCGTAGCAGATGTCGCCCTCGGTGGAGACGATGGAGCGCGAGATCGTCAGGTTCTTCTTCCTCGCCCGTACCAGCGCCCAGATGGCGGCGATGGGCGTGCGCGACATGGTGCAGCCGCCGATGGCCACATGCTCGCCGTCGTCGACGAGCGACGCCGCCTCTTCGAGCGACATCACCTTCTCCCGTAAGCCCCGGTCGCGCTTCTGCGTCTCGGCGCGCAGCGTCAGATAGGGTTTGACGGCCGTCTGCTCTGCCATGGCGTCCCGCTCCCTCCGGCTGTCGCCTTACGCCGCGGCGGCCCGCGTCTCCCGGTTGAAGGCGGCGATCAGCTCGTCCCAGACCGGCACCAGGGCTTGCAGATCGCGCCAGAACGTCTGCTCCCGGCGGGCGTCGAAGTCCTCGAGCGCGACGCCCTGCTGCTCGACCCAGGTGAAATAGCCCAGATTGAAGATGCGGCGCCGGTCGGTGGCCGTGGTCTCCAGCAGGTGGTCGGTCGTGATGGCCTGGAGATGGGTGGCGTGGATCTCGGCCGCCGCCCGGGCGTCGAGCCCCTCCGGGAGCTGCGCCAGATAGCGCGCCCGCTCGCTCTCGTAGAGCTCGGCCCCGTCGGTCGCGACGGTCAGCACCACGTCGTCGCGGCCGAGGCCCAGATGCCTGGCGAGCTTGATGGCGGCGAGCATGTTGGCGATGCTGGAGAGGCCGAAATGGCGGAGTTGCGCGACGGTCTCGACCGGCACGCCGGCGCGCTCGGCCAGATGGGCCTGTCCCGCCTTGGTGTTGAAGAGGGCGTCGAGGCCGTCCGTCGCCTTGTCCGAGACGCCGATCACGACATCCGTGTTCATGACGTTGTGGATCAGCGGCACGTGCTTGTCGCCGATGCCCTGGATGTTGTGTGCGCCATAGCCGTTGTAGAGCAGCGTCGGGCACTCCACCGGCTCCACCACGGCGATGCGGGCGCCGAGCCGGTCCTTCAGATAGTCGCCGGCGCCGAGGGTCCCGGCCGAGCCGCTGGCGGCGACGAAGGCGGCGGGCCGCGTTCTCGGGGCGTCGGTCGCCAGCAGCTCGAAGACCCGCTCCAGCGCCGGCCCGGTGCAGTGGTAGTGGCCGAGATAGTTGCCGAACTCGCTGAACTGGTTGACGATCTCGTTGTCAGGATCGCGGGCGAGCGTGGCGCAGGCGTCATAGATCTCCTTGACGTTGCTCTCCGTGCCGGGGGTGCGGACGATGTCGCCGGGCGCGCCGACCCAGCCTTGCAGCCAGTCGAAGCGCTCCCGGCTCATGCCTTCGGGCAGCACCGCGACGCCGCGGCACCCCAAGATCCGCGAGATCGCCACGCCGCCCCGGCAATAGTTCCCGGTGGAGGGCCAGACGGCGCGTTGGCGCGCCGGGTCGAAGCGGCCCGTCACCAGCCGCGGCACCAGGCAGGCATAGGCCGCCAGCACCTTGTGCGCCCGGATCATGGGGAAGGGGGCGCCGAGTGCCACGGCGATGGTCGCCTCGACGCCGGTGAGGCTCTGGGGCAGCACCACATGGGCCGGGACGTCGCGGGAGCCGGTGCGGTCGAGGGCGTTGTGCCAGTGCACCCGGAACAGGTTGAGGGGATCGGGGTCGTCGGGGCCGACCGAGGCTAGCCGGGCCCGGATCGCCTCCGGGATGGTGGCCGGGTCCGCCAGCTGGCCGAAGGTGGGCAGGACCACGCCCTGGTCCCTCAAGAGGCCCACGGTGCGCCGATAGACGTCCCGATCGTCGATGGCGGTGGGGAAGTCGAACGGCCCCATGGTCCCTGGCGGTCCTCCGTGATGTGGCGCGGCCGCGGACGGGCCGGACGATTGTTCTTATTATCCTATTATTAGGATAAGTGGGGGCCGGGCGCCAGAGGGAGCGCGCAGGCGTCCACGGGTTTGCCCGTGCCGAGGGCGGCCGTACCATACAAGCGGCGGGCCTTCCATGGGACCCTATACTGGCGTCATCCCGGCGCAGGCCGGGATCCATTCGCGGTTGCCGTCCAGCGCAGCGGGGGCGCCGGCTTTCGCGCGGCTGCGGCGATCTCCGGGTTCCTCCTGCTCACGCCATATTTCGCGATTTTGCAGAGAGGCCAGTGGAATGGATGCCCGGATCAAGTCCGGGCATGACGAAAATCGAGGGCGCGGCAGACCTCCGGAACCATTGGGTTTAGGGGGCAGATCCCTGTTTCCAGGGCGCCAGGTCCTCGGGCGTGTCGATGTCGTCCAGGGTCTCCTCGGACCCCACTTCCAGCACCAGCGTGTCGTCGATGCAGCCTTCCAGGATGGCCTTGCCGCCGGTGTCTCCGGTCAGGGCGCCGA
>JAKSBI010000540.1 GCA_022361215.1 Hyphomicrobiales bacterium
CTGATGCAGCTCCACAAGCTCGACGACAGCTACGACCCGCAGGACGCCGACGCCGCGCTCGCCACGCTCCGCAAGCGCTACAACGCGGGCCAGGTGGTCACCGGCGTGCTCTATGTGGACAAGGACGGGCAAGACCTGCACGGCCTGCTCTCGACCGCCGAGCGCCCGCTCAATTCCATCCCCATGTCCGAGCTCTGCCCGGGCAGCGAAGAGCTGGACAAGATCAACGACACGCTGCGTTAGGCTCTCCTGGTTTCGGCGCCGCTCGGATATCGTCCCGGAGTTCGGGCGCCGTCGGCACTTGACACGGCAGGGCCGGCCGCTGTTTATCTGCACGCCTCGCAGGATGTTTTGATATGCGCTTCGCACGCACCATGACCCTGATCGCCGCCGCCGGTACCGACAATTCGGTGCGGGTTCGGCCATGCGCGTTTTTCCCCAATTGGCGACATGCGCCAAGCATCCAGGAGCGAGATCCCTAACTAAGTCCGAAGACTTCGCGACACGGCACCTGGACCAAGCGTTCAAGGTGCTTTTTTTATGCCTGGAGAAAGCTCATGGAGCTGCCGATAGAAACAATCGACGACGTCCTGCCGTACATACGGGAGGGCAGTGGAATCATCGTGTCGACGCGGCCCGACCACACCGTTATCGACTACGTATTCTCGACGGAAGAGACGTTCGACAGCGCGATGGCCTTGCAATGCCGCGGTCTCAAATTCGACGCCGACGGCAGGATCATCGGGCGTCCGTTCCACAAGTTCTTCAACATCGGGGAACGCGAGGATCCGCATCAGATCGATTGGTCCCAGCCCCATCGGGTGACGGACAAGCTGGATGGCTCAATGGTCCACGCGGCGCTGTTGAACGGCGAGCTTGTGTTCATGACGCGCATGGGTGTGACGGAGCAGTCCCGGCAAGCGCAACAGCTCGCGTCCGACGGCGAGCTGAGGTTCTGCCGGGAGCGCCTCGCGGCTGGTCAAACGCCGATCTTCGAATACACGGGGCCGGACAATCGTGTGGTCGTGGCATACGAGGAGCCGCAGCTTACGTTGCTGGCTGTGCGTGACATGGTGAGCGGCCGCTATCTCGCCCATGACGAACTCGTATCGCTCGGAATGGAGCGCGCCCTCTCGGTCGTCGAGACTTTCGACAGCATCGACGACATCAAGCGTTTCATGGCAACGGCCCGAGACCGGGAGGGCGCGGAAGGCTTCGTCATAGCCTTCGACGATGGGCATCGGCTCAAGCTGAAGGCCGACGGCTACGTGTTGCGCCACCGGGCGCTTGCGAGTGTGCATCTCGAGAAAAACGTCCTGGCCTAGGTCGCCACGCAGGCCATCGATGACGTCGTACCCTTGCTGTCGCCCGACATCGCGGCGCGTGTTCTTGAGTATCAGTCGGCGGTCGAGGGCGGGATCAAGGCGTGCTCAGATCGAATAGAGGACTTCCACAACGCCCACCGACACCTCTCGCGGAAGGACTACGCACGGGCCGTTCAGGAAAAACTGCCGAAGCCGATGAGATCGATCGCCTTTGCCAGGCTTGACGGCAAGAGCGTGAGAGACGGCCTGCTTGCGCAGTTGAACTGGGCTTCGGGCTCCCAGGCCCGCATCGACGACGTTCGCTCGTGCTATGGGTTCGGCTGGTCGACAAAGGGATTGACGGTTCCGGAGTTGGGCTGACGCAGCAAGGCGCTGGGCAAGATCGGTGGCGGCCTGGCTGGTGACTCCAGGGGCGGTGGGCTGGGCCGTCACCGCTGGCACAGCGAAGGTGACGGCTTGGTCCGCTCCCGCAGCGGGACGACCATCGCGTACATCTTGGGGTGACCTGGCGGGAGACCGAATCTCATTTTGACAACGGTAAAGAATGTTGATATCAACGTTTTTGTAAAGGCGGGGTTTGGGGCACAGTGAAGGGTAGGCGCGGTCCGGAGGTCTCGACGGCCGCCCCGGAGGGATCGATGGCACGGAAAGTTCTTGTTCTGATTGGAACGCGAAAGGGCGTCTTCATTGTCGAGGGCGACGCCGGGCGGCGGTCGTGGGCGTTGCGCGGTCCCTTCTGCGACGCTTGGCCCATCAACCACGCCATCGCCGATCCGGCCACCGGCACGATCTATGGCGGCGGCGGCAACGAGTGGTTCGGGCCGGCGGTCTGGAAGTCGGAGGACCTGGGCGCGAGCTGGACGCATTCGAGCGAAGGTCTGGCTTACGGGGAAGGCGAGGAGCCGATCAAATCCGTCTGGAGCCTGGCGCCCAATGGCGGGCGGTTCTATGCGGGCGTCGAGCCGGCGGGTCTCTTCCGCAGCGACGACGGAGGCCAGACCTGGCAGCACATCTCCGGCTTGCGGGAGCACCCGTCGCGGGCGGACTGGCAGCCGGGCGGCGGCGGGCTGATCCTGCATTCGCTGGTCCCGCACCCCGACGACGCGGCGCAGCTCTGGATCGGGATCTCGGCGGCCGGCGTGTTCCACACCGCCGACGGCGGCGAGACTTGGGAGCCGCGCAACCGGGGCACGCGCGCCGACTTCATGCCGGAGGACCAGCGCTATCCGGAATACGGCCAATGCGTGCACAGCCTGGTGATGGCGCCGGGCATGCCGGACCGCCTCTACCAGCAGAACCATTGCGGCATGTATCGCAGCGAGGACGGCGCCAAGAGCTGGGAGAGCATCGAGGCGGGGCTGCCCTCGACATTCGGCTTTCCGGCCGCCGCGCATCCGCGCGACCCGGAGACGCTCTATCTGATCCCGCTCAACGGCGACATCCAGGGCCGCTACGTGCCCGATGCGAAGGCGGCCGTCTGGCGCACGCGCGACCGCGGCGACACGTGGGAGGCGCTGCGCGACGGCCTGCCCCAGGAGAACGCCTTTGTCGGCGTGCTGCGCCAAGCGCTCGCGACCGATCCGCTGGAGCCCGCCGGGGTCTATTTCGGCACCTCGTCCGGCGCGCTCTACGCCAGCGCCGACCAGGGCGACAGCTGGACCTGCATCGCGGAGCACCTGCCCACGATCTCGTCGGTGGAGACGCTTGTGGTCGATGGGTGAACCGGATCGCGAGGAGATCGCGGCGATGGCGAATGACGGTTCTCGGACGGCCGCGCCAACGGTAACGGCGGTGCTGCCGGCCGCGCTCATCTCGCTCTTTCCGGGCTCGGAGCCGCGCGTGGAGCTCGCCGCCGCGACGGTCGGCGACATGCTCGACGCCCTCGACGCCCGCTGGCCGGGCATGCGCGACCGCCTCTGCGACTCGACGCCGAGCGTCCGGCGCCACATCAACATCTTCGTCGAGGGCCAGCGCGCGACCTTGCAGACGCCGCTGGCGCCGGGGACGAAGGTGTACGTGCTGACGGCGATTTCCGGGGGGTGAGGGGCGGGCCGGAGGGTCCGCCTGACGTCATAGCCATGTCTGATCTCTGTTCGTGGGTCAAAGAGTTCGACAAAGCCAATGGCTGCCTGCATTGGGACGAGGCAGGTGATCGAGCGACCTCGAATTCAGTAAGTACGTCAGCTCTGAGGGACTGAGCAGACAAGCTATACTCGGTCAATGTCATTTGACCGTTGGCCTGTTATGTTTGTTTGAGAAAATGTTCACATATCATCAATGATTCAGTTATTGGGTGCATGCATGTCGGCTACAGTAGAGCTTCGTCTTGGGGATATGTTTGACGGTCCTTCTGACCTAATTGTTTTGCCATGTTCAACGGCTGGGACGATTACACGATTTGTAGCTAATCGCTTGTTACAATATTCAATTCCAAAACCTAGGCGTGGAATGCAGCTCGGCGAGACTGAAATAGTACCTTTCATAGGGGCAGAAAACATCGCACAATTCGTGGCATTTGCAGCATCGGTCTATGAGCAAAGTTCTGATCCTGAAGCAGTCGCGGAAATTGGCTCGTCCTTAGGTTGTTTCACACAAGAAAATATGTCTGTTCGAAACTTATCGGCACCACTGTTAGGGGCGGGTGCTGGTGGGCTGCCAAGTGAAGTTGTTGTTGAAGCTCTGTCGCGCGGATTCTTGCGCACCGCTGATGAGGCCGCGCGCCTCGTCATACACGTCCTACACCGAAGCGTGTTTGATCGTCTTCAAGGGGTAAGCTCACCGGCAAAAATCACTGTGGAGCGACCTGATGCGCCTATTAGGTTATTTGTCAGTTATTCCGGAACAAGTGAACACCACAAGGAGTGGGTGGCTGAACTCTGTACGTTCTTGCGTAGTAACGGAATCGATGCCCGTCTTGATCAATGGCATCTCCGAAAGGGAATGGATCTCCCTCAATGGATGGCAAATGAACTCGCACTGGCAGAGCGTGTCCTTATCATTTCTGACTCTCGATATAGAGATCGCGCTGATAAGAGAAGCGGCGGTGTCGGTTGGGAGACAATGCTCATTCAAGGTGATATGGCCCAGGAACCACCCGACAGCAGAAAATATATTGTAGTTATTCGCGAGGAGACCTTTAAAGAGGGGGTGCCGTCATACCTAAAGACAAAATTCTCAATCCATTGGTCCAATGCCCAAGATGAAAGCCAACTGCGAGACGATCTTTTGAAAGAACTGTATGATATCGATCTCGCTCCGCCAATCGGATCGCCTCCACCACTGTACGTAGTATGGTAGTAAGATAACGATGGGCCAACGCGGCCAAGCAGCGGTGTCTAACATCAGCTGAGACGACGTCGATTACCTCAGTCCAATACAGGTTCGGCCAACGGTCGCTGTTGGAGCGAAGGCCGACATCCTTCTGTGTAGCAGCTGGACTGCCTCCGCGGCCGCCGCCATCGCCCGACGGCGGCCGGTAGAGCGTGAAACGCCTCAGACGCGGCCCTTCCAGGGCACCAGCTTCTTCTCCAGCCAGCGCATGAAGAGGTCGAAGCAGTAGGCGATGATGCCGATCACGACGATGCCCATGATC
>JAKSBI010000675.1 GCA_022361215.1 Hyphomicrobiales bacterium
AGGTCCGGCAGGGCGATGGACCAGGCGTGGAGCAGCGTCGAGCGGTGCGAGTAGAGCGAGCCTTTCGGGCGGCCGGTGGTACCGGAGGTGTAGCAGAGGCCGCAGGCGGTGGTCTCGTCGAACTCGGGCCAGTCGAAGCTCGTGGGCTCGGGCGCGATCAGCTCCTCGTAGGCGAGCACGCTGGTGCGCGCTGTAAGAGGCGTCTCCGGGACGGTGTCCGCCAGAACGACGATGCCGGAGACGGTGTCCGCGATCTCGTCGATCAGCCCTTCCACGATCGGCAGGAGACCAGGGTCGACGCAGAGCCAGCGGTCTTTCGCGTGGTTGACGATGTAGCCGATCTGGTCGGCGAAGAGGCGCGGGTTGATGGTGTGGACGACGGCGCCGATGCCGGCGATGGCGTAGTAGAGCTCGAGATGGCGGTGGTGGTTCCAGGCCAGCGTGGCGATACGGTCGGCCGGCTTCACGCCCAGCCGCGTCAGGGCGTGGGCGAGCTGCGCCGTGCGCTCGGCCAGCTCCGGGTAGCTGTGGCGGCAGAGCGTGCCGTCGGCCATCACGCTCGCGATGCGGCTCTCCCGGTGGTACTCGGCCGCATGCACGAGCAGCGATGAGATCATGAGCTGCCGGTCCTGTATCAGGCCGCGCATGGCGCATCCTCCCCTGATCCGCTATGTCAGTGTGACGTGGTGTTTGAGGCACAGTACGACCTAAAGGAGAGAGCGATGCAAGAGGGCCGGGAGGTGGTAATCGTCGGCGGGGCGCGCACGGCGATTGGCGGGTTCGGCGGCGGCTTCAAGGACGTGCCGCCGAGCCAGTTGGGGACGACGGCCGCCAAGGCGGCGCTGGATCGGGCCGGCGTCGGCGCCGAGGCGGTGGATCACGTCGTCTTCGGCAATGTGGTGCCGAGCAGCCCCCGCGACTGCTACATCTCCCGCGTCATCGCCGTCGAGGCGGGCGTGTCCGTCGAGCGCCCGGCGATGACGGTCAACCGGCTCTGCGGCAGCGGTGCCCAGGCCATCGTCTCGGCGGTACAGATGATCCTGCTCGGCGACGCCGAGACGGCGCTCGCCGGCGGCGTCGAGAGCATGAGCGGCGCGCCCTACGGGCTCAACGCCGCGCGCTTCGGCCAGAAGATGGGGAACGTGGCCGCCGCCGACTGGCTCGTCGGCGCGCTGAGCGACCCCTTCGGCAACGGCCATATGGGCAACACCGCCGAGAACCTGGCCGAGCGTCACCAGATCACGCGGGACCGGCAGGACGAGATCGCGCTGGAGAGCCATCGGCGCGCCGCCGCGGCAGCCGAGGCTGGCCGCTTCGCCGCCGAGATCGCGCCCGTCGAGATCGAGACCCGCAAGGGCACGGTGGTGGTCGACAAGGACGAGCACATCCGCCCGGAGGTGTCGCTGGAGGATCTCGGCAAGTTGCCGCCGGTCTTCAAGAAGGATGGCACGGTCACGGCGGGCAACGCCTCCGGCATCAATGACGGCGCCGCCGCCATCGTGCTGATGGAGCGCGGCAAGGCCAAGGCCGACGGCCGCACGGCGCTGGCCCGCATCGTCAGCTACGGCCATGCCGGCGTGCCGCCCGAGATCATGGGCATCGGTCCGGTCAAGGCCGTCCCGGTCGCGCTGGAGCGGGCGGGGCTCACGCTGGACGACATGGATGTCATCGAATCCAACGAGGCCTTCGCCGCCCAGTCCTGCGCGGTCGCCGAGGAGCTGGGCTTTTCGCCCGAGCGGACGAACCCCAATGGCGGCGCCATCGCGCTCGGCCATCCGGTGGGGGCCACCGGCGCCATTCTCACGATCAAGGCGCTCTACGAGCTGTCGCGCACCGGCGGCCGCTACGGGCTGATCACCATGTGCATCGGCGGCGGCCAGGGCATCGCGCTGGTGATCGAGCGGCTGGCGGAGGTGCCGGGCGCCTGACGCCGGAAAGGCCGTGCAGGATCCGCTGATCACGGAGCGGGAGCTGGCCTTCCAGCTCTACGAGGTGCTCGACGTCGAGGCGCTCTGCGCGCAT
>JAKSBI010000109.1 GCA_022361215.1 Hyphomicrobiales bacterium
CCTTGAGGAAAGTCGGTCGGAAGGGTGTCCGCGATCAGACGCCGCCTAACCGACCTTCTGCTCGACCGCGGTGGCCGGCTCGGCGACTGCGGCGAAGGGCTCGCTGACGCGCCATTCGGCGCACCATCCGGCGGCAGGCGATTCCGGCCAGCGGAAGAGCGCCTTGCCCATCGAGCTGCTCCAATAGACGGTTGGAGGAAAGCGGCGGCATTCGCCGGACTTGTCGAGCCTTCGCCCCGTCCAAAAGCGGCAGGTCTCGCAGCGTGGTGTGCTGTCGTGTGCCATAAATATCTCTGCTCAACGCCTGTTTTTTCCAAAGGCTAGCAAAGAAGCATTTTTAATTGGTTACGGAAGGCCTCGTTAGGATTGCTTTCTGGCCCGTAGCGACCAGCCGCTGATCTGTCTCTTTTCGAAACGGTCTGCCGATCTGGGCTCGGCAAGCGTTAACGCCGCATCGCCGACCCATACCCGGGGAGGGGGCATGGAAAGACTCCGAATGGGCCATATAACACTATGATTTAAAATCATTTTCTTCGATTCAATATCTCTGGTGTGCGACCTCCGTCGATAGGAGACGACGCCGAAGACGCTTCTGGCACCTGCTTTGCGCTGAGCTTAGACCGATGCGGCAAACTTCGGAGGCAGGTCCATGAGCATGAACGCGCAAATCGTGGTGCAGGCCGGCTCGCCCAGGATCGATCTTGGGATCGGGCAGCTCCAGGCCCATGCCTGGTTCTATGGGTTGCCAAGTCTTCTCGGCGCTCTGCTGCTGGCGGCAGCGTGGGTCCAGCCCTGGGTTCCGGTTGCGGATCTGCTGCGCGATCCGCTGTCGGTCGCGGAGATGTCGCAGGACTGCTGCGGGCTCTATTACGGCGCCCTTTCCAATCTGGGCGTGCTGATCTGGGCTGGTGCGGCTGCGGCCTGTCTTTTCGCCGGCCTGCTGCTGGCGGTCGTGAGCGGCTGGTCGCCGGCGGCTGTGTTCCTGATCTATGGCGGCCTGCTGACCGGCCTGCTGACCGTCGATGATCTGTTCCTTCTGCATGACTACGTGCTGCCGCATTTCAATGTGCCGCAACTCCTGGTCTACGCGGTCTACGCCGCCCTGGCCCTTGGCTATGTGGCTCTGTTCGCGAGACAGATCCTGGAACACGGCGCTCTCGCCTTCCTGACCGCAGGGTCTCTGCTGGCGATAAGTGTCGGGATCGATCAGGTCATCCACAGCGATGCCCCAATTCGGATCTTCATCGAGGACGGCGCCAAGCTGATGGGCATCATCGTTTGGACCGGGTTTCATGTTCGCACCGCGTTGACGATCTGCGTCCGTGCCCTGCGCGATGAGGTCGGCCTGGCGGTGCGGCGCAGCTTCGCTGTGGACCGTCCTGGGCGCCTGAGCTAGGTGGCGGGCCATGACGATGACGGCAACCGCTACAACACGGCCAGTGCCAAGCTCCGACGGCGGCACGGTCCTCGTTCTTGGAAACTACCGCCCGGCGCTGACGGTCGTGCGCGCCCTTGCGACCCGGGGCCTGCGGACCATGGTCGGGCTGGGCGGGCACGAGGGCGGCGTGGAGTACTCGCGCTTCGCCCACGAAAGCTGGGACCATGCGCCGCTGACCGGAACGGGCCGGGCGTTCATGGATGCGCTTCTCCGGCTGCTGGCCGCGCGGCCCGACATCACGACCGTCTATCCGATCGCCGAGGAGTTCTGCGCCTGCCTCGCCATGCACGGGCACCGGCTGCCGGACCGCGTGGTCGTGGCGACCGTCGACCGTGCGGTCTTCGATTTCTGCCAGGACAAGGTCCGCATGCTGACCTTCGCCAAGGAGCTGCAGGTCGGCTGCGAGCCCTTCGCGGTGGTCACGCGCTACGACCGCCTCCTGCAGGAGGCGCGCGACATCGGCTTTCCCATCGTCATTCGCCCGCTGACTCAGCGCGTCAAGCTCGGCGGCAAGAAGGCGCTGATCTGCCGGGACGAGGACGAGCTGCGTGCTGAGCTTCCCGCTTGGCCTCAAGGACAGCATGCCCTCCTTCTGCAGCGCCAGGCGCGGGGCATTCGCCACAATGTCTTCTTCGCCGCCCGTCGCGGCGAGATCCTGCGTAGCCTTGAGACGCAGATCCACCGGACGGATCAACGCGACGGAACCGGCTATGCGGTCGACGGCGTCACGGTCGCGCCCACGCCGCACCTGCACGCCGAATGCCGACGCATGGCCCGGGCGCTGAACTATACCGGCGTGGGCCTGGCCCAGTTCATCATCGATCCCGAAACCGGGCGTAGCTGCTTTCTCGAGCTCAACCCGCGCATCGCCGGCAGCCATGCCATCGCCGATGCCGCCGGACAGGAGCTCAGCCTGCTGGCGCTCAAGCTCGCCCGCGACGACCTCTCGCCGCAGGACCTGGACCCCTGGGACTATCGGGCCGGCATTCGCTATGCCTGGACCTATGGCGATCTGCGTGGGCTGAAGAGCGCGCTCCTGGCGGGCGATATCACCTCGATGCAAGCGGTCGGCTGGTGTGTCAGGTCGTTGGTTGCCGGGCTGCGCGCCGACGTGCACATGACGTGGTGCTGGGACGATCCGGCGCCGACCTGTGCGCTCTTCGCGCGTCAAACGCCCGGTATCAGGCGCCTGGTCGACTGCCAGGAGCGACCGATCATGTGCGAGATGCCGCTCACCTGAACCGGCGTCGCAGCTAGCGGTCGGATGCGGCGCGTGCAGGCTCCTGTTTCATCGCCTTGATCTGCTCCAGCACGGCGACAAGCTCGCCCTGCACCCGGGCGAGCTGCCGGGTCAGGTGCTCGACATGGCCGCCGCGGGCCTGGCTTTCGAGATGCCCGCAGGCGTTGCCGAGGCGCACGGCGCCCACATTGCGTGCCATCGACTTGAGGGCGTGCGCGGCATCGGCAATGTCCTCGTTGCCGGCATCCCGCGCCGATTCCGCGAGTGCCAACAGGGCCTTCGGCGCGTGGCTTTCGAAGAGAGCGAAAATCCGGGTCAGGAACGCCACCCCGTCGCTTCCAGGCATGCCGGCGATCATTTGCAGCACCGATTCGTCGACAATGGGAGCGTCGCCGTCCTCCGCCGTGTCCGCGGATGCGGCGGGCGCAGCGCCGTCGGCCGGGCCGCCCTCTTGCTGTCCGACGTAGCGGTCGAAGACGGCGACGAGATCCGTGATCCTGAAAGGCTTGCTCATGATGTCGTCCATGCCGGCCCGCTGCCAGTCGTCCACCGGGCCGCCGGCGATATGCGCGGTCAGGGCGACGATCGGCGTGCGGTCCCGCCCGGCTGATCGCTCGTCGGCGCGGATCCGGCGCGTGGCCTCGAAGCCGTCGACGTCCGGCATGCTGCAGTCCATCAGGATCAGGTCGTAGGCCTCCGCGGCGGCCGCTGCCATGGCGGCCCGGCCGTCCTCGACCACATCGGCGCGGATCTCCAGTTGCTTCAGCGCCTCGGTCACGACCTCGCGGTTCACGGGGCTATCGTCGGCGACCAGCACGCGAACGCCCGAATAGCTCGGAAGCTGCGCGGCCCCGTGCGTCTGCAGAGCGGCGCGCCCGAGGGGTGTCCCCGCCTCCAGGCGATCGACGAGCGCAGTGAATGAAGCTCGCGACACCGGTCGCATGAGCAGGTCCTGCGCCTTGCCTGCCTCGATGGCGTCGTCGCTGCGGATGTCGCCCATCTGCGAGACGCAGACCACGGTGGGACGCGGCTGCGCTGCATCGCCATAGGCATCGTACGGAAGCCGGTCGATGGCGTCAGGGTCGCAGAAAAGCGCGTCGGCGTCACAGGCCGTAAGAGTCGAGAGTTTGTCCGGCGTCACCTGCACGGTCGGGACGTTCCGGTCGCCGAGATAGTGTCTCAGGACATTGGAGGTCGCCGGGCCGTCGAGGGCCACGATGGCGCGGCGCAGCGGTTGAGCCGGCTCGGCGGATGCGCCTCCCGTCGGCGCCATTTCGGCCTCGGCCCGGATGGCGAAACGGAAGATGGAGCCCTCGCCAACCGTGCTCGCGGCATCGATGCTGCCCCCCATGGCCTCCAGCAGCCGCCGGCAGATGGCCAGTCCGAGACCTGTTCCGCCGAACCGCCTGGTGGTGGAGGTGTCGGCCTGGGCGAAGGCCTCGAAGATTGTCTCGAGCTTGTCTTCGGGTATACCGATGCCCGTGTCCGTGACGGAGAACTCCAGTCCGACGACAGCGGAGCTGTCCGTGCGGGGCCGGCGCCGCACGGTCACGGTGACGTGGCCGGCCTCGGTGAACTTGAGCGCGTTGTTGACGAGGTTGGACAGCACCTGGTTCAGGCGGACCGGGTCGCCCTTGATGCGGCCCGGAACGCTGGAAGCGACGTAGGCCGCCAGATCCACGCCTTTACCGGCGGCGCGCTCCCAGAACAGGCTCAGCACATTGTCGACGATCTCCGCGGGGTCGAGCCAGACGGACTCGATGTCGAGCTTGCCGGACTCGATCTTGGAGAAGTCCAGAATGTCGTTGATGATCGACAGCAAGCTCTGGCCGGACGTCACGATCACGTCGGCATAGCGGCGATGTCTGTCGGTCAGATTGGCAGAGGCCAGAAGCTCGGCCATGACCAGTATGCCGTTCATAGGTGTGCGGATCTCATGGCTCATGGTCGCCAGGAAGTCCGACTTGGCGGCGTTGGCGTCCTCAGCGGCTTCCTTGGCCGCCTTGAGGTCGACGGTGCGCTCCTCGACCTTCTGCTCCAGCTGCTCGCGATGTTGCGCCAAGCGGTCGTCGCGCTGCCGGATCTGGACCATCATGTCGTTGAAGGCGTCCACCAGCACACCGGTTTCGTCGTCCGTCCGGCTGTCGACCAGCGTCGAGAAATCGTGGGTCTGGCGCACCGTGGACATGGTCGCCGTCAGCTCGCGCAGCGGACGCGTTATGCGGTCCTGCATGTGAAAGGCGATCGCCACGCCGAGCGCGGCGGAGATCAGTGCGGCCAGGAGGCCGGTGAGGGCGCTCTCCGCGAGCCGCTGGCGAAGCGCGCCGGTGTTCACGAGGATCGTCACGTGGCCGATCGGTTCGCCGGCCCGTATCACGGGCACCCGCGTCTCCACGGTCGAGCGTAACAGTATCGGCAGGTCGGAGCTTTCCTTCAGCGCGACGCTTGCGCCAAGCTCGGCGACCGTCCGGCCATTGCGGTCGTCGACCCGCGCATAGGCGAAGGACGGTATGCGCCCGATGGCGCGCAACGCCTTGAGCGCGGCCACCCGGTCGCGCTCGGCCAGTGCGTCGGCGACCGCGGACGCCAGCACAATGGCGGTTCCCCGGATCTCCGCTCTCTTGGCGTCGGCATAACGGCTGGCCTCGCGCCAGGCGGACGCCAGGGTGACGACGAGCGTCGTGGTGGCGATGCCGACCAGCACGACGGCGACCAGCTTGCGCCGTATCGTCGATCGCGTCCCGGCTCGGTCAGACGTCTTGACCAAGAACACCGCCCGCTTCCCCCTCCAAAAGCATATCCGGGCCAGCCTAGAAGCAAGTGGTTAAGGCTCCCTCCATCGCAGGCTCAGGGCGGCACGCGCCATCACGTATCGGGATGTGTCCGGTCTTGCTGATGAGCCAGACCTTGCAGCTCAAGCAGGCCAAGAATAGCCGATTTCATTCAAGAAATTAAAAATATATGAACATGAATGGTAGGATTTTATCTAATTTCCTCAGAAATTTTCGAGGAATTGCTGTTAGGCCTGTTGCGACAATATAAAGATATCGCATGCAGGAAGGCTCAATGCTGTCCACAATCTTTCGCAAATGCGTTACCAACTGGCGGCGGCCCAGCCCGTCGGCGTCAGACCGTTACCCTCTGGCAGAGCTCAGGAGCGATCGGAGAGGCAGTGTCGCCATCCTGTTCGGGGTCCTGGTGGTCCCGCTGATGCTTATGGTCGGCTTCGCGGTCGACTATGGCCGCGGCATGAACATGAAGACGCGGCTCGCACATGCCACGGATGCGGCGGCCCTTGCCGTCGGGTCATGGACCGATCTGAGCGAGAGCAAGATCCAGCAAAAGGTGGAGGCTTTCTTCGCCGCGAACTATCCTGAAAACGAGCTTGGCACGGTCGTCGACATCAACGTCTCCGCCACGCCCGCAACGGTGACCATCTCGGCGTCGGGTTTCGTCGGTACCTCCATCATGCGCATCGCCGGTATCGACAAGATGGATGTCGCCGTCTCGGCCGAGGTCTCCAAGGAGCGAGACAAGATCGAGCTCGGCATGATGCTCGACCTCACCGGCTCAATGAGCGGGGAGAGGATAGAGGACCTGAAGGTTGCCGCGAAGGATCTGGTCGATATTCTCCTGGCCGACGGCACGGGCCTAAAGGACGTGCGTATCGGGCTTGCGCCGTTTTCAGCCTCGGTGAACGCCGGCGTGTATTCGGACTACGTCTCGGATTCCGTGAGCGTGGACGGCTGCGTCTTCGAACGGGACGGTATGCACGCCTACGACGATACCGCTCCTGTCGCGGGACACTACCTCGGCGCCATGCCCGATCCTGGCGAGCCGAGCAACCATAAATACCGCTGTCCGCACGGTGAGGTGCTTCCCATCACGGACGACAAGATGCAGCTGAAGAGCAGGATCGACAGCTACGGGACGGGTGGCGGGACCGCCGGCCATCTGGGTATCGCCTGGGCCTGGTACCTGATCTCGCCCAACTGGTCGACAGTCTGGCCCGCTTCCAGCACGCCGGACTCCTATTCCGAGGAGAAGACGCTCAAGGCCGTCATTCTGATGACGGACGGCGCGTTCAACACGAGCTACAAGAACGGTGCGAAGAACAAGACGTCGTCGACACAGGCAAGGTCCCTCTGCGATTCCATCAAGCACGAGAAGATCCTCGTCTACGCGGTGGCCTTCGAGGCGCCGTCCTCTGCGCGGGCTACACTCCAGTACTGCGCGTCCACGGCGAGCCACTATTTCGACGCCGGCAACGGCGAGGAGCTGCGCTCGGCCTTTCAGAGCATCGCCGCGAACCTCCAGCGTTTGCGCATCACGAAGTAGAGTGCCCATCGCGCCGGCCGCCGCGCCCTCAAGGGCAGGGGCGGCCGGCAGTCGCCGGCGCCTCGCGGGCTCAGGCTTCCGCGTTGAGCACGCGAACGGGGGCGCCCGCGCGCCAGGCCGCGACCGCCTCCAGCGCCTCGCCATAGACTAGCTCGTAGAGCTCCCGGATTACATAGCCCGTGTGCCCGGTCAGCACCGCGTTGTCGAGGGCTCTGAGCGGATGGTCGCCGGGTAGCGGCTCGACGTCGTAGACATCGAGCCCGGCGCCTGCGATGGTCCCGGACCGCAGGGCATCGATCAGCGCCGCCTCGTCCACGATCGGGCCGCGAGAGGTGTTCACCAGATAGGCCGTGGGCTTCATCAGGGCGAGCTCGCCAGGCCCGATCAGGCCGCGCGTGCGGTCGGACAGCACCAGATGGATCGAGAGCACGTCCGCCTCGCGCAGCAGCGTCTCCTTGTCCACGAGGCGCACGCCGACCTCCCGGCAGCGCGTCTCGGTGAGGTTCCGGCTCCAGGCGACAACCGTCATCTCCAGCGCCTGCCCGAAGCGGGCGACCCGTTCGCCGAGCTTGCCGAGACCGAGAATGCCCAAGGTCTTGCCGTTCAGCCCTTCCGAGATCTGGTCCTGCCAGCCGCCTTCGTGCATAGCGCGGGTCTCGCGCGAGATTTTCTTGAAGAGGTCCAGGATCAGGGCCATGGCATGCTCCGCGGCCGGGTAGGGCAGCATGCCTGTTCCGCAGACCGGAATGCCGCGCTCCCGGGCCGCCGCCATGTCGATTGCCAGGTTGCGCATGCCCGTGGTGACCAGCAGCTTCAGCCGCGGCAACCGCTCGATCAGGCTGCGCGGAAACGGCGTGCGCTCGCGCATGACCACCAGGATCTCGAAGGGCGCCAGGGCCTCGGCGACGGCGTCCTCGTCATGGCCCAGATGGCTGTCGAAAACGCTGATGTCGATCTCCGGTCCGAGGCTGGACCAGTCGGCGCTGGCGAGCGCGGCCTTCTGGTAATCGTCGAGGATGGCGAGCTTCATGTCTGGGACTTTCCGGGTCGGCCGGCAGGGACGGCGAGCCACTCTATCGGAAGCCGTCCGGGAGCACGAATGTCGAATTTGTGACGGCCTAACCCTCTCTCCGCCTGTGGATAACGGGGATAACGTGGATAAGTGGCCACGAGCCGTCACATGGGACTTCCACCGCGAAAAATTTCGCGTACCCTGTTCATGGTTGCGTTGAGGACCCCTCGGGGAACGAGACGCAACAAGGACACGGCAAGTCCGGGATCGTCCCGATGCCGGGGATGATCATCAGGCAGTGTCCTTCGGTTCCCGACGGCGCCTCGGTTATCGGTTTCTGTTCGCGCGGAGGCTGGCAGCCGGTCAAGGATCCAGAGGGTCTGAGTGGCACTGTTCCCGATCTTGGCGATGGCCATTGCTGAGATCACGTCGTAGGCAAACGCGACGTTAAACAAGGCGGGTTGCGGAGCCCGTAGGCAAAGGATCCGCGTCGTGGCCCTCGGGCCATGGCTTGGATCCGGAGCCAAAGGCTTCGAGATCGAGGAGATCGAAAGGAGCAATCTGGACGAGCTTTTTGATCCTGGAGCTACTCTTGCTGAACGGGCGCTGAATTCAGTGTCTTATGCGAGAGCAAAGGGAAGGCGGGGCGAAAGCCCTGCCTTCTTCTTTTGTGGCGGCGAGTATGTCTCGACCGTCAGATCACACCCTCCGCACGCAGCTCCGCAAGCTCGTTCTCTTCGACACCGAAGCTCCTGTAGACCGCCTCGTTGTGCTCGCCGAGCCGGGGTGGCGGCGCGTCGACCGCTGCCGGATGGCCATCCAGCTTCACCGCCGGGCGCGCGACGCGGATGTCGCGGCCGACGCCCGGAACGTTCTCGAACGCCGCGAACATGCCCCGCTCCGCGATCTGCGGGTGCGCCAGGATGTCCGGCACCTGGAACACGGCGCCGGCAGGCACGCCGGCGGCATTGAGCTCCCGCGCCCAGACCCGCGCGGGCTTGGCGCACAAGGCCGTCTCCAGCTCGCGCTTCAGGGCATAGCGGTTCGTCTTGCGCAGATCCCGCGTCGCATAGCAGGGGTGCTCGAGCAGGTCCTCGCGTCTGAGGATCCGGCACAGGCTCTCATACTGCTCCTGCTTGTTGGCGGCGATGTTCAGCGGTCCATCCTCCGCCTCGAAGGTGCCGGACGGCGCCGACGTGAAGTTCTCGTTGCCGAGCGGCGTCGGCGCGATGCCGGCGATCAGATAGTTGGAGACCACCCAGCCCATGGTAGCGAGGGTGGCCTCGAGCATGGAGACGTCAATGAGGCAGCCGCCGTTTCGTGCCCGGCCGGCCATGGCGGCCGCGACCGCCATGGCCGCGGTCAGCCCGCCGATGGTGTCGCAGAGGGGATAGCCGACCCGGTAAGGCGCCGTCTCAGCCGAGCCGGTGATGCTCATCACCCCCGAAAGGCCCTGTATGATCTGGTCGTAGGCTGGCAGATCGCGCATCGGGCCGTCCTGCCCGAAGCCCGAGATGGCGCAATAGATCAGATCCGGGTTCAGCGGCTTGAGCGTCTCGTACCCGACGCCGAGCCGGTCCATGATGCCGGGGCGGAAGTTCTCCACGATGACGTCCACGCGGGCGGCCATGCGCTTGAACAGGGCCTTGCCCTTGTCGTGCTTCAGGTTCAGCGTGATCGAGCGCTTGCCGGCGTTCTGCGCCAGGAAGGAGACGCCCATCAGCCTGTCGTTGAGCTCGGCATCGGCGCCGAGCTGGCGGGCGAGATCGCCGCGGCCGGGGACCTCGACCTTGATGACGTCGGCTCCCAGATGCGCGAGCTGATGGCAGCAGAAGGGTCCGGCCAGGACGTTCGTCAGATCCAGGACCGTGAAGCCCTCGAGCGGTCGCGACGCCATCCCCCGTTTCCTTTTGCGTTCATCAGAGAAAACGATATTCTTTCTAACAGAACACTGGGCATGGAACAAGAAGGGCAAAGCCAATGCCAGAACAGCGCGTCGAGGCGGTCGAGCGGGCGCTGACCATCCTGGAGGCGTTCCGCGAGGGCCAGGACAGCCTCACCCTGGCCGAGATCGCCAAGGCGACAGGCTTCTACAAGAGCACGATCCTGCGCCTGATCGGTTCGCTGGAGCGCTTCGGCTACATGTGCCGGCGCGAGGACGGGCGCTATCAGCTCGGACCCAGCCTGTGGCGGCTCGGGTCGCTCTACCGGCGCAATTTCGACCTGGGGGCGCACATCCGTCCCGAGCTCAAGCGGCTCGTGCGGGAGACGGGCGAGACCGCCTCGTTCTACGTCAGGGAAGGGGATCAGCGGATCTGTCTCTACCGTCAGAACTCGCCGCAGGCCATCCGCCATCATCTCGACGAAGGCGTGCGGCTCGCCCTGGACCGGGGCGCGGCCGGCCGCGTGCTGCTGGCTCATTCGGGTGCGTCCGGCGCGCCCTACAGCGCCATCCGCACGGACGGCTGGTATGTCTCCCTCGGCGAGCGCGACAGCAACATCGCGGCCGTGGCCGTGCCGCTCTTCGATAGCGTCGGCACGCTCCGGGGCGCGCTCGCCGTCTCGGGCCTGATCACGCGCTTCGACGAGCCGGCGCGCCTCGCGGCCGTCGAGGCGCTCAAGGAAAGCGCCAAGCGGCTCTCCCCATTGCTGCCGCGGGCGTAAGGTGCGTTCCAACACTCGGCTTTGTGTTCTAATGATGGGAACTGCGTCCTGCGGCGCCGCAATCGCCTGCCGCAACGTATCCCGCGTCATAAGGGGGGGAACACTATGTCGCTCTATCCACCGCCGAAGGAGCATCCGACCGAGGTCTGGTCCGAGATGCCCGAAGAGCTCCGCGTCACGGGCACCGTTCCCGAATGGGCCGTTGCCAACAAGCGCGGTGCGGAGCTGCATTCCTTTCTCGAAGGGCCGAGCTTCGACCGTGACGGCAATCTCTACCTTGTCGACATTCCCTATGGCCGCATCCTTCGCGTCTCTCCGGAGAAGCGCTGGGAGCTGATCGCCGACTACGACGGCTGGCCGAACGGGCTCAGGATCCACAAGGACGGCCGCATCTTCATCGCCGACCGCAAGCACGGCATCCTGCGGCTCGATGCGGAGGCGGGGACGATAGAGCCCGTGCTTACCCATTGGCTGACCGAGCGGTTCAAGGGACCCAACGATCTCGTTTTCGACCTCGAGGGCCAGCTCTATTTCACCGATCAGGGCCAGTCGGGCATGGAGGATCCGAGCGGCCGGGTCTTCCGCTACGACCTGGAGACCGAACGGCTCGACTGCCTGCTCGATTGCGGGCCGAGCCCGAACGGCCTGGTGCTCTCGCCGGACGGGACGGCGCTCTATGTGGGTATGACGCGCGGAAACGCCGTCTGGCGGCTGCCGATGCTGGCGGACGGGCGCACCTCGAAGGTCGGGATCTTCACGCAGCTCGCTGGCGGCGTCAGCGGTGCCGACGGCCTGACCGTCGACCGGGAGGGCCGGGTGTTCGTCTGCGATGCCGGCAATGGCTGCGTCTGGGTGTTCAGCCCTTGGGGCGAGCCCGTGTACCGCATTGGCTCCTGCACGGGCGGCCGCACGACGACGAACCTCGCCTTCGGCGGCCCCGACAACACCAGCCTGTTCATCACGGAATCCGATACCGGCACGGTCCTGCGCGCCGAGCTGGATGTGCCCGGCGAGACCTTATACTCGCACCGCTGACCGACGTGACGGTCAGAGCGAGACCGGCAGGGCCCCGAAGCCGTTCAGCACGACCGTGGCCAGGCCTGCCACGATCGCGGCGCCCGAAAGCGCCTGAATGCCGATGCCCACGACCATCCACACCCTGAGAAAGTGCGTCATTTGAAAGTTCTTCCCGGAAGGAACCCGAGCCTCGTCGCCAAATCTGGGCGGTCCTCTAGACCAGCTGGCCTGAACTGGCCTTGAAGCGGCCGTTCATCGGGAATTCATGCAGTCCACGGGGGGCTTAGGGCGCGCAGGGCGAGGGCGTCGTACGATGCAGCAGAAAGAGAAAGAGCCCCGGCGCGGGGTCTGCCGAGGCTCATACGCGGAACGATAC
>JAKSBI010000578.1 GCA_022361215.1 Hyphomicrobiales bacterium
CAGTTCGCTCTGCCGCAGACTGTGAGGCCTGGTGTAGTCGCGCATGGCGTCCGCGATCTGCGTCCGGGCCCAGACCAACGGGATGCCAGCACTCTCGGGACCGCTGGTCCCATCGGGCAAACGGACCTTCGCGAGGAGGGCCGCGGGCCGTCCGTTGACCAATCCCTTGATCGTCACCTTGTGCGTCCCGGAGCCGGCGAAACGCCCCTGGATGCGGATGGAATCGCCCTTGAACAGATCCGGGATCGCCGTCGGCGTCACCTCCGTCGGCTTCAACGTGCCCCAATCGATGCCGATGTCGGTCAGGACCGGGGTCTCCAGCCTGCGCGCGAGAGCGATGGCGGCCTCATAGGACTTCTCGGTCGGGTCGATGAAACGAGCGAAGCCGCGTCCCATGCGCGCCATTTCGGCCAGCAGATAGCGGTTGACGCCGGTGCCGACGCCGAAGGCGTAGATACGGGCTTTCCCGATGCGCGAGGCGATCAGGCCCAGCACTTCCGCCTCGTTCCCGATGTAACCGTCGCTGAGAAAGACCACGATGCGCAGCGTTCCCGGCGTCTGCGGGACGTCGAAGGCCTGCCTGATGGCATTCGGGACCTCCGTGCCACCTCCCGCCGATAGTTGGTTCACGAAGGAAAGACCGAGGCTGACATTCTGCGGCGTCGCAGGCACGGGGCCGGCGGAGAACTCGGTGGCGTTGTTAGAGAAGCGGACGATGCGGAAGCTGTCGTTCAGGCGCAGCATCTTCAGCGCATGACGCATGAACGCCTTGCTGGCCTCGACCGGCTCGCCATACATGGAGCCGGAGGTGTCGAGCACGAACACAAGCTCGCGTGGCGTGATGTCCTTGGCGGCTGCTGCCTCGGGCGGCTCGATCATCAGGCTGAAGAAGCCGCCGCGCTCGTCCCGGTGGGTGAGCACGCTGGCCTCGATCGTGCGGCCGGCCAGGCGATAGCGCAGCACGAAATCCCGGTTCCCGACCGTACGGCCATCGGCCAGCGAGATCGTTTTCGACCGATCGTCACCCGCGACGGTCACCTTGTGGGTGGCGCTGGTCACGTCGTTGATGTCGAAGCCCGGGGAGAGGCGGACGTCGATCGAGAGGCGGTCGCGGTCGATCGTGTCCGGGATGGTCAGCTCGGCAACGTCCGGATAGTCCGGGAGCGTCTGCAACTCCCACTGGCCAAGTTCCGGGGCCGATCTCGGGGGCACCGGTGCCTGGGCCGCGGCCGGCCGATAGCGGGGGCCGACGATCAATGGCATGACCAGCTCATAGGCGTCGTCGACCCGCGGCACGGTCTGGACGTATTTCAGGGTGATCGTCACGGGCAGGCCGGGCATGAGATTGGCCAGGTTCTGCGTGAAAATGTTGGGGCGATGCTGGGTCAGCAGCGCAGCGGCCTTGCCCTCGCCCTTGGCCTTCTCGAACGTAGCCTCGGCCTCCTGCTTCTCTTCGATCTTGGCCACGACGCGTTCGTCCCCGACCTCCATCTGCATGGCGAAGACGGCCGCATCCTTGTTCAGCGGAAACAGGTAGAGGGCGTTAAGCGGGACGGCGGTTGGGTTTGCAAATTTCTGAACCACCGTCACGGTCGCCAAGTCTCCCTGGACATCGGCTCTGATATCGGTCTTCAGCACCGGAAAGTGGATCTTCTTGCCGCCGACCTCTGCCTGAACCTGGCCGCCGAGCTTCTTGACGTCGTCGGGTCCGGCTTGGGGCGCCGTCAGCGTGGCGGCGAAAAGCAGGCAGATCGCTCCGACTGCGGCGAGGCACTTCTCAACGGTCATTATGTGGCACTCCCTTCAGGCTTGCGGATTTGGCGGCGTTCGGCGATGTCGGCAGGTCGAAGGCGGCGGCGACGGCGTGCTCGAACGCGGCGTGTGCTTGGTCCGGCGTGTCCCAGGGCGATATGCGCTGCACCGTGGACCAGACGCTTCCGGGTGCCTGCAACCAGTGCCAGACGGCCTCGGCGACATTCGTCGTGACATGCCCCCGATCGGAGATGAACGTGACGTCGATGCGATATGCGTGGCCGTCCGCCGTCGTCGCTCGATAGACGGCCGTCGGCACCGGCCGGTAGCTCGGACCGAGATACTCGACCTTGAGTCCCAGGCCGCGCAGACATTCGTCAGGTGCATGCAGGTGCCGCAGCGGCGCCGAGGTGCGCACCACCAGCAGGCTGTTCGGCCCGTAGTCGGCCTTGGCCGCAGCGCCGCCGAACTGCACGAAGTAGGCCTTCTCTCGCGCCGACAGCGGGGTGGGCTCTGCCCGCAGCCCCGCCAGGCGGTCCGGCAGAGCAATGGAGATATCGCGCTTGGCCACATCGATCGCCTTGCGCGGTAGGTTGACGATAACCAGGGCGAGCGCGAGGAACCCGCAGGCGAGCAGCACCGGTGACTTGCCGTTGCGTCGCTGGCCGTGCAGCCACCAGCCGTCTTGAAGAACGCGGTTGGGTACGGTCCAGCGAAACAGGTCGGAACCGGTTCGCGGTCGCTGCTGCGGGCGGCGGACGGTGTTTGCCCAGATCAGGATCGGCACGCAGCCGAGGGCAAGCAACATGAGGCCGATGACGTCGTGCCAGGGCTGCGTCATGACGTCGATGCCCGCCAGCCATTCGGGGAATGCGATCCCGATGGCAAGGCCCACGATGCGAAGCACATTGGTGGCGAGACCGGCGGCCAGTGTCAGCGCAAAGCCGCTCGCCGCCTGATGGAGCCGTGGCCGGCACAAGCTTGCCGCGACGGCGAAGAACAGAAGCAACAGCAGGATGGCGCGCGCGCCGGAGCAGGGGAGGTCGACCAGGACGTCCTCGCCCGCGAGCAGGATGCGGATGCCGCTGCACACGACATCGCCGAACAGCCCTTCGAGCACAAGGCAGGCGCCGTCGGCCGAAATGTGTTGCAGGCCGTATCCGATCGTGCGCTGAACGATGCGCTCGAGCGGCAGGGAGAAGGCGAAGCAGATCGCCAGCCAGCCTGGCGAGACGGCGCGCGCGCGGTGTTGCAGGCCGCTCAGCAGGGCGATGGCGTAAACGTCGATGACGAGAGCGATGGCGCCGATGGTGTTGACGGCCAGAACCTGGCCCGCCAGACGAATGCAGGCGGTCGCCGCCAGCAGCGCCAGGGCAAGGCGCACATTGGCCGGCTTGGCGGTAACGCGCTGGCTCGACACGCTCCAGCCGAAAAGCCCGGCACAGATGCCGAACACGAGAAAGCCTTTTGAGTCGTACGATGGATCGCGCCAGGTGCGCCCCAGCCAGAGCGCTGGCTCGATGGCGAGCACGGCGGCCGCGACCGCGAACAGGATGCGTGCGAGAAGCTTGCCACCGTCATATGTCCTACCCCGCGTCATGCCGCCGCTTCTACGCGGACGGTTTGCAGGGCGAATGGGTCAACGCAGGATTTCTCGCGCAGGCTTTGTCCAGATTCTGTGCAGGCGTCGATGCTGGCAGGGGGCGGCGGCGTGTCATGCCGGGTTCGGTGCCCGCCCCGAGTAGAGAAAGCGAGATGGTTTGCCTTAGATTAATTTTTTAAAAACACAATGATAATAATTTTATTCATCTAATGATATATTGTGTTTATGGGATTAATATATAAAACAAAACTGTTTTCTTGTTATTATTATGTATGAATGGCATGTTCTTTGTTCGCCTTTGCGGTGTTGTTGGGCGATCAAAGGAAATGACTTTTCTCGCTATCGTCTCAATCGTTGGCGTATAGCGCCAGAGCAAGACAGTTGGCTGATATATTTGTATCCGCTCTTGCATCATCCGCTCTTCG
>JAKSBI010000480.1 GCA_022361215.1 Hyphomicrobiales bacterium
GACGAGATAGAGGGTCGAGCTGTCCATGAGTTGAGCGTACTCCGTGCGTGTCCTGTCTTGGACCCAAGGCGCCGGCCCCTGCCGGCCTCAGGCCTCGCAATCCCGGATGATCTCGACCAGCCGCGCCACGTGCTCGGGCGGTGTCTGCGGCACGATGCCGTGGCCGAGGTTGAATATGAAAGGCCCGGCGCCCAGCACCGCGACGATCTCGCGCACGCGCTCCTCCATGGCCCGGCCGCCGGCGACCAGCAGCAGGGGATCGAGATTGCCCTGGACCGCCGCCTTCGGCTGCAGCCGATCGCGGATCCAGTCCACGGGCAGCGTCGTATCGCAGGCCACCGCATCGACACCGGTCTCCTCGACGAAGGCTTCGTACAAGGGGCCGGCCGCGCGGGGAAATCCGATCACCGGAACCTGCGGGTGGGCCGCCTTCACGCGCCGGACGATCTCACGATTCGGTGCGAGCGACCAGCGCCGGAAGGCGTCCTCGGGCAGGCTGCCGGCCCAGCTGTCGAAGATCTGCACCGCCTGGGCGCCGGCCTCGATCTGCGCGATCAGATACTCGGCCGAGACCTCGACGAGCAGGTCGATAAGCCGCGCGAAGCCCTCCGCATCGCGATAGGCCCAGAGCCTGGCCGGCGCCTGATCGGGCGTGCCGCGCCCGGCCACCATGTAGGTGGCGACGGTCCAGGGCGCGCCGCAGAAGCCGATCAGCGGCACCTCTTCGGGCAGCGCCTCGCGGATGCGGCCCACGGTCTCGAACACCGGGGCCAGCCGGTCCAGGCAGCCGTCGCGCTTCAGCCGGCCGAGCCCGGCGTCGTCCTCGATGGGCTCGAGCACCGGTCCCTCGCCCTCGCGGAACTCGAGCTTCTGGCCGAGCCCGTGCGGGATGACCAGGATGTCGGAGAACAGGATGGCGGCGTCGAAGCCGAAGCGGCGGATGGGCTGCAGGGTCACCTCGGTGGCGAGCTTGGGCGTGTAGCAGAGATCGAGGAACGATCCCGCCTCGTCCCTGATCGCCCGGTACTCGGCGAGGTAGCGGCCGGCCTGACGCATGAGCCAGACGGGCGGCCGCGCCGTGGTCTCTCCCGCAAGCGCTCTCAGGAAGAGCGGGGCGGATGCGCTTTTCGACAAACGCTCGTCCATCTCTTAAAGAATCCTAAATAAAGGAATCCGAAAGGATTTCTGTTTTTTCTATTGGGCTCTGGATAACGGAGATTGCAGCGAAGCACCAGTGCGTCCACAGGTCATCCCCTGTGCCGGCGGCCTGTGCGCAACGCCGCTGCCGGTTTCTGCAC
>JAKSBI010000664.1 GCA_022361215.1 Hyphomicrobiales bacterium
CGACACTCCTCTGGGCCGATGCGGCCCTCGCCCATGCCGTCACCCTTGGCGACAAGGGCTATATCCAGGAGGTCACGGGGGTTCACCTACTCCCGTTCCTCTATCTCGGCGCCAAGCACATGGTGACGGGATACGACCACATCCTGTTTCTCTTCGGCGTGATCTTCTTCCTCTACGGGATGAAGCAGATCGGGATCTACGTCTCGCTCTTCGCCATCGGGCATTCGACGACCATGCTGTTGGGTGTCTGGCTCGACTTCGGGATCAGCAGTTACATCATCGACGCGATTATCGGCTTCTCGGTGGTCTACAAGGCACTCGACAACCTCGGTGCCTTTCCGCGCTGGTTCGGGTTTCAGCCCTCGACCAAGGCCGCCACGCTGCTCTTCGGCTTCCTGCACGGCTTCGGCCTCGCCTCGCGGATCATCGACTACGAGATCTCGCCCGACGGGCTTTGGCCGAACCTCGTCGCCTTCAATGTGGGCGTCGAGGTGGGGCAGCTTCTGGCGCTGGCCGCGATCCTCGTGGTGATGCGCTATTGGCGCGCCGTGCCGTCCTTCGCACGGCAGGCCTATGCCGTGAACGTCCTGTTGATGACCGCCGGTTTCGCCCTGATGGGGCTGCAGCTCACCGGCTATTTCGTTGCCGCCTGAGCGGAAGGAGAATGTGACAGATGCAAGATCAACGTTACGACGCCACTGGCGCCCCGATCCCGCCGCTACGGGCAGAGCGCCAGTCTGCACCGGGGCCCCATGCGGCAGGCCACATTCACGGGGTCGAGACGACCTCGGGCGGGCTGATCCGGGCAACGCTCGGCTCGGCCGTGGCGGCCGGGGCCATTCTCGTGCTGTTCTGGCTGCCTGCTGAGTATGGCGTGGACCCGACCGGGCTCGGCCGTGTCATGGGGCTGACCCAGATGGGCGAGATCAAGCAGGGGCTTTATGCCGAGGCTGCCAGAGAGGATGTCGTGCTCGCCGCGCAGACTGCCGCCGCACGGGTCTCGGCCGACCCCGCCCTCGTGGCGCGGCTCGACGCCATCGAGGCGCAGCTCGCCGGGATCGCCGTCCTGCTTCGTGCCTCGCCGTCCCCGACACCGGCCCCCGCGCCGTCGGTGGCGCCGGAGGCCCGTGCCCCAGCCGCCGCACCCACACCCGCGCCCGCACCCGCGGCGCCGACATGGCGCGACGAAGTCAGCTACACGCTCGCCCCGACCGAGGGGATCGAGATCAAGCTGGCCATGACCAAGGGCGCGGTGGCCGAGTTCCAATGGACCGCCGGCGGCGCCGTGCTCAACTACGACACGCATGGCGACGGCGGGGGCCAGCGCATCAGCTACGAGAAGGGACGTGGCGTGCCGGAGCAGGAGGGCAAGCTGGTGGCCGCCTTCACCGGCAATCACGGCTGGTTCTGGCGCAACCGCACCAATGCGCCCGTGACCTTCACGTTGCGCACACGCGGCGACTATTCGAAGATGATCGCGCCCTGACACGGCCTTGCCGCGCCAGCCGATCCCGGCTGGCGCGGCGCTTTCATCACGATTCGCAATTTGGACGATGTCTTGAAGCAGCGGCTTCGCATCCGTGCTGCCGAGAATGGGCGCTCGATGGAGGAAGAAGCGCGCGAGATTCTTCGCGAAGCGGTTGACAACGCCTCTCCACCCCGAGACCTCGCCGCTTCTATTCGAAAGCGTGTCGCCCGATTGGGCGGCGTTGATCTTGAATTTCCCGAACGCGAGCCGATGCGTGATCCGGTACGCTTCGACTGACCGCATGCGTGGATCCGTACCGTCACACGCCGTGGTTGGCCTCACATCGGGTCACGAGGCTCCGACCAGCGTTACCATTCGGATCTTCGGAAATCGTGAAGGGCCGGCTCGATTACAGGCCCCGGATACCCCCACATCAAGTGAGCTCGGCTTCCGATAGGCCGAGAGCTTCGGCGGTGTCCACGACCTGCCGCCAAATGCCGTCGGGAACTTCGATGCCGGACTGCAGCCTCTTTCTTTTTTCCCGGGCCTCGGGCTCTCCGGGAATCAGAACGGGCCGGTTCGGGTCGCGGGCGGCACAGCTCTTGATCCAGGACAGATAGGACGACGCGATCTCGTTGGCCTGGTCTTGCAGGCCGGCGGCGCTGGTGTCCACGAAGATCGAGAACATATTGTTGCGGTTGACCGTATCCTCCGGGTTCACCGTCTTTCCGCATGTGAAGGCGCCGGCGAGAAGGTCGATCGCCAGGCTGAGGCCGTATCCCTTGTGGCCACCCATGGTGAGCAGGGCCCCGCCGTCATAGTAATCGCTCGGATCGGTCGTTGGATTGCCCTCCTTGTCCAGAATCCAGCCCTCGGGAATCGGGGTCCCGGCGGCGTTCGCCACACGCAGCTTTCCTTCGGCGACCGAGGAAGTCGTCATGTCGACGATCAGGGGATCGCGTCCGACGACCGGATATCCGATGCAGATCGGGTTCGTCGCCATGCGTCTCTCGATGCCGCCGAACGGCGAGACGCCGGGCTTTGCGGGCGAATTGACGAAATGAAATGAGATCACCCCTTGCTCGGCCGCCAGCTCGGCCCAGTCTCCGAGGCGACCGACATGGGAGACGTTTCTGAGGCCGATGGCGGAGATGCCGAGCTCCTGGGCCTTGTCGATGCCTTCCTGGGTCGTCACCTCGGCGGCGAGCTGGCCGAATCCGAGGTTCGCATCGTAAATCGCCACGGCGCCGAGCCGGGCGACGAGCGCCAGCTTCGCACCGGAGCGAATGGTGCCGTCGCCAAGCTGGTCCGCATATTGGCAGACGCGGATCAGGCCGTGGGAGTCGTGACCGACCAGATTGGCGTTGGCCAGCCGAAGCCCGACCCGTTCCGCCTCGGTCGCGGTCGCCCCGGCGGCGGCGAGAATGCGCTGAACGACATGTCCGATTTGCTCCGCGGTCAGTCTCACGGCGGCCTCCTGTCTCGCTTGCGTTTCCTGGCTCTTGTCAGTCGATCGTGTCGATGGCCTCGGGATTGAAGCAAAGCTCGCGCTTCAGCGTGCCGTCGAAGAAATCGAAAACGTTCTGCACCGCAATGGTGGCCATGCGGCTCAGACAGGCATCGGTGTGGGCCGCGCAATGCGGGGTCGCGATCATGTTCGGCAAGGCCATGAACCGGTGGCCCGCGCCCGGAGGGAGATCGTGCCAGACGTCCGTTCCGGCGCCGAGAAGGCGCCCGCTCTCGACCGCGTCCGCCAGGTCGTTCTCGTCGACGAGGCTGCCGCGGGCGACATTGACGAAAAGCGCGCCGTGCTTCATCCGGTCGAACTGGGGGGCGCCGAACAGCGGCTCGTCCTCGGGCGCGGCCGGTAGACACAGAACCAGGCAGTCGGCTTCGCCCAGGGCCTCTTCGAAATGCCCGACATGGCGATAGCCGAGCGCTTCCGGCAGGCGCGGCTCGACGAAGGGATCGGCGACCACGACAGCCATATCGAAGGCGCTGGCGAGCGTCGCCAGCCTGCGCCCGATCCGGCCGAAGCCGACGATCAGGATGGTCCTGTTCGCAAGCTCCATGGTGCCGACCGCATCGCGCGCCGCCAGGAAGGCCTGCCGTCCGGCGCCATCCTGCGCGGTTCGCAGCAGGTCCGCGCAGGCCGGCAATCGGCGCGCGGCGGCCAGGATCAGCATCATGGCGTGTTCGGCGACGGCAACCGTGTTCGCATCTCCGACCGTCAGGATCGGGATGCCGCGGCGCGTCAGCGCGCCGACGTCGACATTGTCGCATCCGACCCCGTGGCGGGAGACCATCTTCAGCCTTTCCGCCCTGCGCAGGACGTCGGCGTCGAGATGGAGCTTTCGCAGAACGATGGCGTCGACCTCCGGGACGACATCGAGGAGCTCGGACGGCTTCGGATCCGTGAAGAGCACGCGCTCGAACTCGGTGCGGCGATCGAAAAGGCGATGGCCGTCCGGGTGAATATCTCCGACGAAGAGGATTTTTGGCATATTCGGAACACCGAACTGGGCGCTGCTTCAAGAAACGGCTCGGGCCTGCCGGGACGCTTGCCAGCTGCCGCCTCGACCGCGGCGGCTCTTCCGGTCAATCGGCGCTCATCCCGGCTCGGCTCTTTCAGGCGCAGGTTTCGTCACCCGCTGAAGCAGGATGACCAGAAGCACGGCCCCGAGCGCCGGGACGGAGGCCCGCCAGTCCGGATAGATCAGCCCGACCGTTGCCAGCAGCAACACGCTCTTGTGCCACTGTCTCAGGGGCGCCAGCAGATAGCCGTGCAGCGCGGCCGCCAGCACGATGACCCCGAATGCCGCCTGGGCGACCACGGCCGCGACATAGAGCGGATCGCCCTGCAGCAGGATCGCGGGCTCGTAGACGAACAGAAAGGGAATGATGAAGCCGGTCGCGCCGAGCTTCACGGCCTTGATGCTCGCCTCCCAGACCTTCCCGCCGGCGAGCGCATTGGCCGCGTAGACGGCCATGGCCACGGGCGGCGTGATGGCCGAGAGAATGGCGAAGTAGAACACGAAGAGATGGGCGGCCTCGACCTGCACCCCGAGGCTGACCAGCGCGGGCACCATCAGCGCAACCTGGACGATGTAGGCCGGCGTGGTGGGCATCCCCATGCCCAGGATGATCCCCGCCACCATGCTGAGCAGCAAGGCGATCAAAAGGGTGTCGTTGGCTGCGGAGATCACGAAGTTGGAGAAGGTGAGCCCGATCCCCGAAACATTGATCACCCCGACGACAATCCCCGCACATGCGGTGGCCGCCGCGATCGGCAGGGCGTTGCGCGCACCTTTCTCGAGCGACGCCAGCGTGTTCGCCAGCGTCACGTAGTGCCGCGTGGTTTTGCGCAGGAAGGCTGCCGGCAGCACGGAGGCGATGCCGCAAAGCGCTGCAAAGGGCGCGGAATAGCCCATCAGCAGGACCCCGACGATCAAGGCCAGCGGAACGAACATGTGGCCGCTGTCCGTCAGGACCTTGCCGATC
>JAKSBI010000098.1 GCA_022361215.1 Hyphomicrobiales bacterium
CGGCCTCGAAGCGCTCTCCCGCGGCGCCCGCTTCTGCCTCTTCGTCGACCAGAGCGCCGAAGCGCGCGGCCTGATCCGCCGCAACATCGAGGCGCTGCAGCTCACCGGCGCCACGAAGGTCTGGCGCCGCGATGCCACGCGGCTCGGCCAAGTCGGCACCATGGCGCCGTTCGACCTGATCTTCCTCGACCCGCCCTACGGCCAGGGGCTGGGCGAGGCGGCGCTGGCGGCGGCGCTTGAGGGCGGCTGGATCGTGCCCGGCGGCATCGCGGTGCTGGAGGAACGGACGGATGCCGAGATCGAGCTGCCCGAGGGCTTCGAGGCGCTGGACCGGCGCGTCTATGGCGACACGCAGGTGGTGTTCCTGCAAGTAGCGGAGACAGCCGGGTGATCGCATTTCATGCGGTTCTCAACCAACCGAGTTTGGCGACCACTACAAGCAGGTTTCCTCTTTTATGATCCTCATCGGCGCGGGAAAGAACGTTGCCCGTATCAATGCAGCCAGCTCCTCGACCTGGTCCGGTGTCGCATCGGGAACGAAGTCGAGGATTCCTCCAGCAATCTCCGATCGGATTTTGGAAACTCCGATGACTTTCCCATCCACCACAAATGCCAGGCGACGGCCCACCGCGCGAGCTGTCGACCGCCTGAGTCGATCTGCAGCGACCGATTGGAACTTCAGTCTTATAGCCGGCGTGCCACTCCACATCCGAACCGCCCTCGCCTCTACAAGTGCGTGGCCGGTGACGATCATCCGCCGGGGCACGAGAAATGTCCTTGCCGGATCGTTCCAGCTTTGGAGAACGACATAGCCAGGAGGCGCACTCCGCTTTTGCGGATCGTCGAGCACATGCAAAAGGGCCAGCAGTCGAATACTGAACTGAGACCTGCCGTCCATGATGCCGTAAAGTATCCTGAAGCTCGCCAAACCTGGAACTCGGACGTCCAGTCGCGTTCGGACCGGCCTCGTTATCGAGTAATCCGAGTGACCTAGTGACTCGATGCGGTTCTTGAGAGTTTCGATTGCGGCAACCATGCCTGCTTCGACAAGATCGTCGAGCGCGGCCTGCGTCGGCGAAAGCATGAGACGCCGGCCTTCGCGCTTGATATCCAAGTCGTAGCCTCGTCCGCCCGGGACCGGCAGGCGCACTTGTTCGAGCGCTTTCGAAACACGTTCCAATTCGGTGTCAGATGGCATCGCAAACATGAGCTTTCCACCGGACACATGCCGAGCTCGGTACCTCAAGCGATTGAGCCGCAACCGGTGCCTTATGCGATGCTTCAAATCTTCGAGCAGCTCACGTCTCAGTGCTGCCTTATCGATCTCCAAGGTCACGCATATACCGAAAGGTGTTTGAGTTTGGCTCCATCCTTTCTTTATCGAATCATTGTCATCGGCACGCAACGTTAATGTCGGAAAGCCGAGTACAAATATTATCCAAACAAAAAAGAACAATATTCCTGTCCGACAATGAGACATCCGAACCACTCTCTTCGCTGTCTTATACTGCAATGGCGAGATAATCAGTGCGATCTGAAGATGTATATCTCGTTCAGGTTGACAGTCGTTGAACAGGATTTCGAACGTATGGACCGAGCCGGCTTGACAGCCGCACCCCTACTCCACCTTCGGCATGACCTCCGCCACGGCGGCGAGGAAGCCGTCAATGGCGGTGTTCCGTCCGGCCGAGACCCAGGCGCGCTCGAAGGGGCGGCGCACGCTCCGGTCCTGCTCCATATGGATGAACCGGCCGGTGCCGCGGGCGACGCCGCCCTTGCAGACGTCCCGGTCGCCATTGACGTGGCGACCCTGCACGTTGGTGGTGCCGCAGAGGCGCCGAGGCTTGTATCGCCGGTCCGCCGTGACCTCGCAGCTCACCACGGCTCCGGGCGTGCGGAACACCTCCGCCAGCTTGTAGCGGAGCCGCGTCGCATAGCTCTTGCGCCTCGGGTCCGGCGTCCTGGTGCCGTCGGAAAGGATGACGGAGGTCCTGACGCCGGACTTGTCGGTGCGCATGCCGTGCAGCGAGACCACCACGGCGCCCGGCCAAGCCTTGGCCATCACCTCATGGGCCAGGTGAAAGAGCGACCTCGGATTGTGCGCCACATCGGAGGTGCGGTAGGGCTGCCGGGCGCCGCAGACCCGGGTCCTGCCGTCGCAGGCGACGAAGCTGCGGCTGGCGCAGCGGTGCGCGCCGGAGAGAATGGCGGCACGGGCCCCGGCTTTCGCCACCAGCAGCGCGGCCTGCTCCGGCGTTCCGCGCTCGTGCGCCGCGTGCGGCACCCCGACGATCAGATCGAGCGTGGGCCGCGTGTTGACCACGATAGCCGGCTCGCGACCGCGGCCGCTGGCGTCGCCGGCGACCACGAACCAGGTGCCGCCCTCCTCGATCGATGCCAGCCCATAACCGATCCGGCCGCCCGACTGCACGGCGTCCGGCCAGCGGCCGGCCATCATGGCCCGGAGCATGTCGCGGAACGTCGCCGCCGTTTCGGCCGTGATCCGGAAGTCCTTCAACGAGCCCGCCGGGGCATGGTCCTGCCGCGCCACCCAGTCCGCCAGGGGGGCCTCGGCGACCTCGAGACTCGGATGCAGACGCTCCGCAGCCGCGGCGCTTGCAGCGCCGAAGCCCGAAAGCACGGCCGCAAGGGCCGCCACAGCCCGGAGGCCCCTCAAACGTCGCATACCTGCCCCCTACCGACTGCCGTCACCGGCCTTCTGTGGTTGCCGCTTGCCGACTTCTGCGCCTACCCCGGCGGACCTATCTCTCTCTTAGGACCACCCGGACCTGCCCGCAATCGATCGTGGACGCTAACCGCCACCGCATATCAGCCAGCGGGCGACCCGATGACCGGCTCGACCTGCTTCAG
>JAKSBI010000565.1 GCA_022361215.1 Hyphomicrobiales bacterium
AGCAGCGCCACCCGCGGCTCGTAGCCGATGCGCCGCGCCACCTGCGCCGCCTCCACGGCGATGTCCGCCAGCTCCTGCGACGTCGGCACGTCGTAGACCGAGGTGTCGGCGATCAGCACCGTACGGCCCCGGCAGATGGCGAGCGAGACGCCGATCACGCGGTGGCCGGGCTTGGGGTCCAGCACGCGCCTGATGTCCTCGTAGGCCGTGGACCAGTTGCGCGTCACGCCCGTGACCATGCCGTCCGCATGGCCCATGGCCACCATGCAGGCGCCGAAGACGTTGCGGTCGGTGTTGATCAGGCGCTGGCAGTCGCGCAGCAGATAGCCCTGCCGTTGCAGCCGGGCATAGAGGAAGTCCGCATACTCCGCGTTGCGGTCCGAGAGCCGGGCGTTGTGCAGCTCGATCTCCTCGCGGTAGGTGATGCCCGCGCTCTTGAACGACTCCATGATCTCGTCGTCGCGCCCGATCAGCACCGGATGGCCGAGCCCGGCATTCATGAAGGCGTTGGCGGCGCGCACCACTTGCTCCTCCTCGCCCTCGGCGAAGACGATCCGCTTCGGGTCCTGGCGCACCTTGCCGAAGATGGTCTGCAAGGTGCCGGCGACCGGGTCGAGGCGGGCGCTGAGCTGCGCGGCGTAGCCGTCCATGTCGACGATGGGCCGGCGCGCCACGCCCGAGTCCATGGCCGCCTTGGCGACCGCGGGCGGCACGTGGCTGATCAGTCGGGGATCGAACGGCACGGGGATGATGTAGCCCGGCCCGTAGCGCGGCCGGTGGCCCTGATAGGCGGCGGCGACCTGATCGGGCACGTCGGTGCGCGCCAGCTCGGCCAAGGCCTCGGCCGCGGCGATCTTCATGGCGTCGTTGATGGTCGTGGCCTGCACGTCGAGGGCGCCGCGGAAGATGTAGGGGAAGCCCAGCACGTTGTTGATCTGGTTCGGGTAGTCCGAGCGCCCGGTGGCCATGATGGCATCGTCGCGCACGGCCGCCACCTCCTCCGCCGTGATCTCCGGGTCCGGGTTGGCCATGGCGAAGATGATCGGCTTCTCGGCCATGCTGCGCACCATGTCCTGGCTCACCGCGCCCTTGACCGAGAGCCCGAAGAAGACGTCGGCCCCGTCCAGCGCCTCGGCCAGCGTGCGCTTGCTGGTCTCGGCCGCGAAGGCCGACTTCCACTGGTTCATGCCCTCCTTGCGGTCGCGGTGGATGACGCCCTTGGAGTCGCACAGGATGATGTTCTTGCGCGGCAGGCCCATGGCGTTGAGCAGGCCGAGCGAGGCGATGCCGGCGGAGCCGGCGCCGTTGCAGACGAGCGTGGTCTTGGCGATGTCGCGGCCGGTGAGATCGAGCGCGTTCAGAAGGCCGGCGGCGGCGATGATCGCCGTGCCATGCTGGTCGTCGTGGAATACCGGGATGTTCAGAAGCTCGCGAAGCTGCTCCTCGATCAGAAAGCAGTCGGGCGCGCGGATGTCCTCCAGATTGATGCCGCCGAAGGCCGGGCCCAGATAGCGCACGCAGTTGACGAACGCCTCGACGTCGGTGGTGTCCACCTCGATGTCGATGCCGTCCACGTCCGCGAAGCGCTTGAACAGGACCGCCTTGCCCTCCATGACCGGCTTCGACGCCATGGCGCCGAGATTGCCGAGCCCGAGGATGGCCGTGCCGTTCGAGACCACGGCCACCAGGTTGCCCTTGTTGGTGTAGTCGTAGGCCTGATGCGGGTTCTCCGCGATGGCCTGCACCGGCACCGCCACGCCCGGCGAATAGGCCAGGCTCAGATCGCGCTGGGTCGCCATCGGCTTGGTGGCCGCCACCTCCAGCTTCCCGGGCTTGCCCTCGGAGTGGAACTGCAGCGCTTCGTGGTCGGTAAAGGTGATTTTTTCGGAGGGAGAGGCCATGGCGTTTCCGTTACTTTGGACAATCGGCGGCCGGTCCGGATCGGTCTAGCCGCTTCTTTTCATTTGCACTTTTCAGAAACCATAGAGGGCGCTCCGGCACGGCACAACAGGACAATTGCGTCTGACGGCTTCACGGGCTCCCGCGGCCGCGCTAAGAGTGTCGCCGAGCTGAGGCGGGGGCCCATGACGGAGCAGGCAGGACAGGCGAAACGCGTGCGCACGAGCCCGGCCGCAGGGGCCGTCACCCCCATGATGGCCCAGTATCTGGAGATCAAGGCGGCCTATTCCGACTGCCTGCTGTTCTACCGGATGGGGGATTTCTACGAGCTCTTCTTCGAGGACGCGGAGCGGGCCTCGCGGGCGCTCGGCATCGCGCTGACCAAGCGCGGCCGGCACAATGGCGACGACATCCCGATGTGCGGCGTGCCGGTGCACACGGCGGACGACTATCTGCAGCGCCTGATCCAGAAGGGCTTCCGCGTCGCCGTCTGCGAGCAGACCGAGGACCCGGCCGAGGCGAAGAAGCGCGGTGCCAAGTCCGTGGTGCGGCGCGAGGTGGTGCGGCTGGTGACGCCGGGCACGCTGACCGAGGAAAGCCTGCTCGATGCGCGCGCCAACAATTTCCTGACCGCGGTGTTCCGCGCGCCGACCGCGACGGCCGACCGGGAAGAGCGCTTCGCGCTGGCCTCCCTCGACATCTCCACGGGCGAGTTCCTGATCGGCGAGACCCGCGCCGCGGATCTGGCCGGCGAGCTGGTGCGCCTGGCGCCGAGCGAGGTGGTGATGGGCGAGGAGCTGGCCGCGGACGCCGCCATGCGCGCGCTGATCGAGGGGGCGGGCGCCGCCGCGACGCCGGTGCCCCGGCCCTATTTCGACAGCCTGGCGGGCGAGCGCGGGCTGAAGGAGAAGCTACAGGTCGCGACCATCGAGGGCTTCGGCGCCTTCACCCGCGCGGAGCTGGCCGCGACGGCGGCGCTGCTCAAA
>JAKSBI010000819.1 GCA_022361215.1 Hyphomicrobiales bacterium
ACCGACTTGACGATGATCTGCGCCTCCGCCGTGCCGTTCATCTCCGTAACGAAGGACTCGTCGATCTTCAGCTCGCTGAAGGGCATGCGATAGAGCTCGATCAGCGAGGATCGCCCGGTGCCGAAATCGTCCAGCGACAGGCCGAAGCCCGTCAGCCTGAGACGTGTCAGCGCCTCCGTCACCATGTGCGAGTTCGGCTTCACGGAGGATTCCGAGACCTCGAGCATGATTTCGGTGCTCGGCACGTCGAATTCGCGGATCAGGCGCAGCAGGTGGTCGGGAAAGCCCGGATCCGCCAGCAGCGACTCGGCCAGGTTGACGGCGAGCGTGATGGTCACCCCGCGCTGCCGCCAGGCCTGGGCCTGCTCGGCGGCGGCGCGTATCACGCAGTTCGTCAGGCGTGCCATCTGGCCGGTCTCCTCGGCGAGGCGGAGAAAGTCCTTGGGCGCGATCAGGCCGAGCCGCGGATGGTCCCAGCGCGCTACCGCCTCCAGACCGACGAGCTTGCGCGTGCTGCCGCCGGACATCATCACCTTGGGCTGGTAGTGCACCACGATCTGGCCGCGCGAGATGGCCTGCTTGAGCTCGGTCGCCGTGAGCATGTCGAGGCTCCGCAGCGGCTCGCGCAGCGCCGCCTCGAGATCCGAGGCCGCAAGCGGTTTCTGCAGGGTTCGGACCTTCCTCAGCCCATAGGACGTCGCCAGTCGCGCCGCCGTGCTGAGGACCTTGGTGTCGAAACCGCAGGAGACGATGACCTTGCCCAGAAAATGCTGGTCGGCAAGAAAGCGGAGCAGGTGAAGGCTATCCTCGTCCCGCATCTGCAGATCGAGCATGACGACCGTCGGCTCGAACTGCCGAAAGGTCCGGCGGAACTCGCCGGCGTTGTGGGCATGGGCGACGTCATAGCCGAACGCTTCGGCGACACCGCGTATGGCCGCGATGGTCTCCGCAGCGCCATCGATGACGAAGAGACGGTTCTGGCTCATGCCGGGCTCTTTGCTGTCTCTGCTGCCTCAGTCCGACCGCAACATAACCACAGATTGTAGACACCGAGAGCTTCCCGCAAACTAAACGCTTTTGAAATATATCAGTCGATATGCATCAATAGTTAATGGATTTTAATTTCTTTTATTTCAAGTAAAATTTTATGGACATGGCATTCAAAGGCTGAAAAAGGGCGGTTTTGCCATCCGAACAGCGAATATCGAGGATTGGAGAACAGCCGCAACGGGCCCGTGCGGGCCGCAGCGCGAAGAACGGCGGGCCGCCGAAGCGGCCCGCCTTAACGAAAGTGCCTGGAGAGGAATGAGCGTCGACCCGCTCTCAGATGATGCCGGGCAGCAGCATCGGCGAGCCGAGCTCTTTCACTTTCGTTATAAACATCATGGTCTTGATCATGCGCCGTGAGTCCCTTGCTTTTCCGGGCCGAACCGGACGGTATGATCTCTCTGTCGCGCCACGGCGCGTTTTGGTTCAATGGCGCTCTCGCATAGTGTTGTTGCAACGAGGGACGGAAGGGGAGGAACGGCCATGGCCGTCGAGCTTGTGCTGACCGCCATTGCGCGGGACAGGCCGGGGGTGGTTGAGGCCCTGGCGGATGTGGTGGCCGGGCATTCCGGCAACTGGGTGGACAGCTCCATGGCCCGTCTCGGCGGCGAGTTCGCAGGCATTCTGCGCGTCTCGGTCGAGGACGATCGGGTCGGGGCGCTCGAGGCGGCCCTGGCCGGCCTCGGCGCGCAGGGCATCGACGTCACGGTGCGCCGGGACCGGGCGCCGGCGGCGACGGCCGGCCGCCATGCCCGGCTGGCGCTGACCGGTCTCGATCACCCGGGCATCGTGCTCGAGGTCTCCCGCATCCTGGCCCAGCACGCGGTCAGCATCGACGAGCTGCGCACCTCGGTCTTCCCCGGCAGCATGGGCGGCGAGCCCATGTTTTCCGCCCATGCGGACGTGGTGGTGCCCGAGGCGCTGGAGCTGGCGGCGCTGCGCGAGGCGCTGGAGCGGATCGCCCACGACATCATGGTGGATATCGATCTGACCGAAGCGCCGGAGAGTTAGCGGCCGACCTTAAGTCGGATCTTCTATCTTTCCTTCAGGCAACGGTTTTCCCAGCAGCAGATGCTTGAGGAAAACGGCCGAGAACGCCGCCGGATCGGACAGGGCCGCCTGCAGCTGGTCCGGCGACAGGGCTTGCAGCTTGCCTTTCCGCCGATAGACCGCCGGCAGCCCGCGCGCCTCGGCGGTCTCGAGCCAGCGGGCCAGGGCTGCCGCGCGGTCGATGCGCGGAAACAGATCCCAGACAAAATGCACCATGTCTTCGTTATGGACGGTTGCATCCCGAGCGCGGTCCTTGTGCTTCAGCGTCACTGTAATGCGCCTGACATTGTACCAGTTGGCCGTCCAGCCGGTGTTGTGCACGCCGGCATCTTCGTAGAGGACGCCGAGATACGACTCTCCCGCCTGCGATAGGCCCTGCCAAAAGGCTTGATCTGCTTCGGAGGCGCCAGACCGCTTGCTCGGCGTCAGATAGACGATCAGACCAGCGAGCGCACCCATCACGACGAGGACCAGGACAATCGTAGGGCCGTCCAGGTCCGAATAGTCGAAAGGGCTCTGCATAGGTCCCGGACTGCGCTGGGCGTGTGCAGCCGGAACGTCCAAGACCATTGCCGAGAGGGAGCACGCCCAGCCGACCGCGCTGCGGCGCAGCCATTGAAAAATGCTCATGCGAAGCTGCTGAGCAGCCATTGAGTCTCCCGGCACCTCTTCGTTCGCGGTGTATCGAGCCTAGAGCATGTCTCCCGAAAGTGGATACCGGTTTCGGGACAAAAGACATGCTTAAATAAAGAGCTAGAGCAATGGCGCGAATCAGAATGATCGCGACAGGCTCTAGCGCTTCGCCTGGTACTCGACGACGACCGGAGACGCAAGGCCGCCGGCGCGCGCCGAGGCATCGTCCTGGGTCAGCATGGCCATGGCGACAACACTGCCGATCGAGGCCATTACGATGGCCGCGCTGAACACAACTGCGACGGCAACCGTCAGGATCGCATGCTTCCACATGATCGCTACTCCCTTGATCTTCCCGGCCCGCCTCTGGTCGAGCCTTTGTCCGTTAGGTCGCGATGGCGCGCCAAAAGGTTCAACCGCATTAAAAAAAATCGGGCCGCCGAAGCGGCCCGAGTGTGGGCATGAGCAATTGGGAGAGGACTGCCGCTTGCAGGTCTCGGGACAGGAGAGAGAGCGGCAGGCCAAAGCGTTCGTTACCCGGCGATGTCGTGGGCAATGGTTACATCGCGGACCGGCTGAACGTCTTGGGTCTTTACTTCACGCGAACGTGCCGGGGCGTTCACCGGTCAGTCGCGACGGTCCGGAGAAAGGTTCAAGGCGAACGGATTTTTTTCCGCGGGCCTTCGCTTGGACTGCCAGCCCGGTCCGCGGCAGAATGCCGGGCCGCACGCCGACACCGACAGGAGGGACACAGACCCATGCCACTCACCGCCGATGCCTTCGACGCCGAGACCATTGCCGGCGATATCGCCGCCTGGGGCGCGGTGGAAAGCCCGACCACCGACACCGCCGGCGTCAACCGCATGATGGATCTGGCGGCCGACGCGCTCAGCGGCCTCGGCGCCCGCGTCGAGCGGCTGGACGGTATCGACGGCTATGGCGACGTGGTGAAGGGCCATTTCGCCGGGCCCGATGGCGCCGACGCGCCCGGCGTGCTGATCCTCTGTCACCTCGATACCGTGCACCCCGTCGGCACGCTGGACGGGCCGCTGCCGATCCGCCGCGAGGGAGACCGGCTCTACGGCCCCGGCGTCTACGACATGAAGGGCGGCGGACAACTCGCCCTGCACGCCATCGGCGCGCTGCGGAGCGCGGGCCGGGCGCCGCGCCTGCCGGTCACCGTCATGTTCACGCCCGACGAGGAGGTCGGCAGCCCGTCCTCGCGGGCACGCATCGAGGCGGAAGCCCGGCGGCACACATGCGTTCTGGTGCCGGAGCCGTTGAAGATGGGCCGCAAGGTGGTCACCGGCCGCCATGCTATTCAGCGTTTCGAGTTAGCCACATACGGCCGGCCGGCCCATGCCGGTCTCACCAAGAAATCGGGCCGCAGCGCCATTCGCGTCATGGCCCGGCTGATCGAGCGCGTCGAGGCCATGACCGACGACGACCGCGGCCTGAGCTACTCCGTCGGCATCGTCCAGGGCGGCACCTTCGTCAACGTCGTGCCCACGGTCTGCCGGGCCGAGGTGCTCTGCGTCGCCCCGAGCGACGAGGACCTGGAGGAGATCAAGGCCAACATGACGGCGCTCGCCGGCGAAGAGGACGGGGTGGAGATCCGCATCGATGTCGGCGTCACACGGCCCGTCTTCCGCCCGCATGACGGGACCATGGCGCTCTACGACACGGCGAAGGCGCTCGCCGCCGAGATCGGCATCGCGCTGCAGCACGGCCAGTTCGGCGGCGGCAGCGACGGCAACTTCACCGGCGCGCTGGAGATCCCCACCCTCGACGGGCTCGGCGTCGACGGCGACGGCGCCCACACCTTCGAGGAGCACCTGCTGGTCTCGTCGCTGGTGCCGCGCTGCCGGCTGCTGGCGGCTCTGATCGAGACGCTGGAATAAACGGACGGTCGTCCGGGCGGAGCTATTCCGCCGCCTCGCGGATCACCGGCACCTGCCGCGTCTCCTCCCACTCGTGCTCCAAGCCGCGGGAGTGGCAGGCGAAGTGATAGTGCATCGCCACCTTGATGGAGTAGATGAACAGGATGTGCGGCTCGC
>JAKSBI010000251.1 GCA_022361215.1 Hyphomicrobiales bacterium
ACGACGCGGAGCCGCGCCGCATCGTCCAGCGCCAGGCGCGCCTGCCAGAGCAGCTTGTCGGAGCGCGCGCCGCCCGGCTGACCGGCAGCGTAGAGCCGCACGCCCGCCTCGCCGACCCAGACGAGCAGCGTGCCGGCGCGCGCCGCGAGCGACACCGCCGCGTGGGACACGCGCGCGCCCGGCTCCAGCATGACGCAGGCAATGCCGCCGATCGGAATATGCGTGCGCACGCCGCCGGCGTCGACCATGACGAAGGCGCCGTCCAGGACGTCCAGCTGCCCGCGCTCGACGAACACGATGGAGGCCCGCTCCTTCAGCGGGATCGGCCGCGGCGGAGGCAGTCCGGCCTTGGCTGCGCGCTCGCCCACCTCTCACGCCCTCCTGACCAGCATGAGCCCGCAGCCGAAGGCCTTGGCCTTGCCGAGCCCGCGGGCCAGCGCGGAGACGAAGGTCTCGGGCTGCCGCACGGCGACGACCCCTGCCAGGTCCAGCACGCCGAAGACGGCCCCGCCTCCCGTCTTGCCCTTGCGCGGCAGGCTCACGCGCCGGTATCCCTCGGCATGGGCGCGCACCACCTCGAAACCGCGCGACTCGCCCTGCCGCACAAGCCAGGCCCGGCCCTCCTCGGAGGCGATGCGCCCGCGCTCTGCGGCTCGCTCCCCCGGATCGCCCGAGGCGGCATCGCGCGCCCGCAGCTTGTGCAAGCGGTGCATGACCACGTCGACCCGCCGGTCGCGCGGACGCCTGGTCACCGGATCGGCCTTCAGCACGGCGCTCGGCCGATCGACGACGGCATTGGCTCTGAGGACGAAGCCGAGCCGGTCGCCCACCGAAAGGTTCGGCTCGAACGGCTTGGTCTCGATCTCGAACAGCTTCTTGTCGTCCTGCGGCAGGCGGCGGGAGAGCAGCAGGAACCGGCCCTTTGCCTCGGTGCGCCAAAGGTAGTCGCGCCTGCGGTCCGGGCCATCGGCGAACAGGGACCAGATCAAGCGGTGATGCGCATCGAGCGCGCGGGAGGGATCGTCGGGATCCAGGAGCGCGACAAGCGCCGCCGTCGCCGCATCCCGGCGCAAGGTCGCGCGCGACAGGTAGAGGCCGGCGCTCATGCCCCGTCCGCCTGAGCCGTTCGGAGCGGAATCACAATCGCTTCGCGGGGCGCGAAGTGCCAGCCGCGCCGGTCCCCGGGCACGTCCCAGCGCCGCTCGCGTCGGGCGGCGGCCGGCACTTCGGCAAGGCCGTCGGGGTCGACGATGAGGGTCTCTGGGTCCGTGTCGCTCACGATGCCCGGTCGCTCCTCGGCTTCCGGATCGGCGGGCAGCAGCGCGTCGTGCGCATCGTTCGCTCGGACGATACGGGGGTTCATCGGCGCGGCGAGCGGACAGGATTTCCGGCCGAGATAGACCGCGAAGCGCGGGCGCAGCAGGGCCTGGCGCAGGTCCTCGAGCGACCAGCGGGGCGCGCCCCGCGCATAGAGGCACGCCTTGAAGAGGGCGTCCATGCGGTACTCGCGGATGGAGATCACCGTGTTCAGCGCGCCGGCCGCCCGTCCCCGCTGCAGCGCGTCGGCGCGGGTCGCCGGCCGCTTGACCTTGGCCGAGGGCACGGTTTGCGCCGTATGGTAGTCGCGCAGGATCTCGCCGGGACGGTGCACGAGGACCGCCACACCGTAGCCCTCGTTGAGAGCCCGCTGGGCCTTGGCATCGCTGCGCCTCAGGCCGAGCGCGGCGCCGACGAGGCCCAGCACCGCCGAGCGGCCCGGCCAGGCGGCGCCGCCACGGCGTTCATGGCCGGCAAGATCGCCGTGGGAGACGAGCGGCGCGGCCAGCGTGATCACCAGGTGGTCGCGCATCGCCCCTAGCCCAGGTCCGCCGACGAGAACGCCACCAGCTCGCCCAGCGTGCCATCGCCGGCGACAAGGTTCATCTCCGAGCGCGCATCGGCGCATGATCCATAGGCATCGTCCATGCGTACGGCCATGTCCTTCAGCGCGCCGATCGAGGACTGCATCAGGTCCGCACCGTCGACCGGCCTCAGAAACGCGCTCGCCAGGCTCCTCGGCTGCTGGTCGCCGCGCTCGGCCAGAACGAAGCCGGCGCGCGCGAAATTGGCGAAGCTGTTGCGCTTGCCGGGCGGCGAGGCGGTTGCCAGAGCCTCGACGAGGGCTTCGGTCGCGGCCTTGGTCAGGCTCGCGTCGCCGTCGAGATTGTCCAGGAGCAGCGCGCGGTTGACGCAGACATAGAGATAGAAGACGCCGGAGCCGAACCCGGCATCGCCGACAAAGCCTGCCCCGGCATCCTCCGCCGGCCGCTTCAGGTCGTCGACGGCCGTATAGTAGTCGTCCTCCACCACGGCCCGGTGCGTGGTGATGGCATGCGCGACCTGCACGGCCGCGTCCCGATTGAAATCCGGATCGTCGGCGAGCATGCGGCCGAACATGGCGATGTCGGCGGCGCCGTCGGCCTTGCGCAGCACGGCCTTGCTGAGGTCCTTGGCCTCGGGCAGGCCCTCCCCCTTCAACACCCGCTCGGCCAGATCGAGCGCCATCTTACGCTCGTCGGGCGAGATGAAGGCGAGCTGGCGCGTGCGCACCACGCCCTGCTTCTTCTCCACCTCCGCGTCGAGCTTGCCGAAGGCATCGGTGACCTGCTTGGCGATCTCGGTGGCTTTCTCCTCGTCGGCGCCGGCCTCCTTCAGGTGCGCCACGATGACCTCGCCGATGCGCTGGGTGCGCTGGCCCAAATGGCCGTTCAGCTTGTCCTGGAAGACGTCGGACTGCCGCGCGGCGCGCTTCAGAGCCTGACTGGAGATGCGCAAGCGCGCCACCCCGCCATAGTGAGCGGTCTTCGGCCGGCCCTGGTCGTCGCGGTTCGGGTTGGAGGGCGGGTAGACGGTCAGATAGTGCAGTTGCAGGAAACGCTTCATGGAACGGCCTCTTCCTCGGGCATCTCGGTTTCTCGGTCGGGTTCGGTCTCGGGCGGGATCTCGCCGACATATCGGAACAGCCAGCGAATGCGCTCCTGCTCTCCCCAGTCGGGATGCGACCAGGCGAGCAGACTCTCGGCCAGGTCGGCCACGTTGACGGTTCCGCCAAGCAGGCGCACGGCGCGGCGAAAGGCGGTCATCCGTTCCTCGGCCGTCCCGGCTTGCAGCAGACGGCGAAAGCGCAGCTCCGACATCGCCGGCGGGGCGTCCTTGACACTGCGCGCGCCGAGCGCCTGGGCCACCTTGCGCGACGGATCGTGTGTCTTGACGTGGGCGAGGACCGCGGCGACCTCGGCAGCGGGCTCCGGACACCGCATCATGTCGAGCGCGCGGGCCAGGCGGACCACATGCTCGGGCGCGGCGCCGATGGCCTCGACCGGCGTCGTCGCCCGCCGGAGCCTGGCCAGCGCCGCAGGATCGCCGCGCCGCGCGCCGTCAGGGGACGGCTGCAGGACCGTCCACCATCGCAGGGCGACCTTGCCGCGGTTCAATTCGGTCTCGTCGCTCATTCGGCTTTTTCCTTCTTCCTGGCGGACTCCGGCACGGGCAGGCCCAGATGCGCGTCATAGAGCTCCTGGCCCCGCTTGCCGTAGCCGGAGAGCACCGACAGCAGGCGGCCTCGCGCCCGGACGGCCGTTTCCGCGCCGGCAGGGTCCCGGTCGGTCAGGCCGGGCAGCACGCGCCTGTCGAACTCGCCGAGCGCGGCGGCCATGAGCGCCCGCCGCCAGGCTTTGCGCGGCGCCGTCGCCTCCGGCTCGATCGAAAGGCGCCGCAGGGCCTCGTGAAAGTCATTCTCCGTCCGCGCAAAGAAGGCTTCGCTCGCCTCGGCCGGCGCGCCCTTGTCCGCGCTGTCCAAGCCGATCGCGCGCTTGAGCTGCATCCTGAGCTCGCCGGCGGCGATCTCCCCGGCACGCACCAGGCCGAGCGCGGCCGTCTCAAGCTGTTTCCGCCTTTCGTCGTCTTCGACCACGTACAGCGGCTGGCGCGCCTCGATGAAATCGAGCGGCTTCATGTTGTCCATGGCCCAGCCGCCGACGATGAGCCGAACCGCTTCGCCGGGTTGCCCGCGGTTCCTGGTGTATCCGGTGACGGTCGCGGCCGGCTGCCGCTGGACCTTGTCCGGATTGCGCGGCTCGTCGCTCAAGGCGACGCCGATCCAGTTGCGATATCCGAACCGCCCCGGTTTCGGGTGGACGGGCAGCGGAACCTCGCCGGGCTTCTGCCGGTAGTACGGCGTCAGGGGGTGCATCCAGTGGCCGTAATTGATGCCGTAGGGACGCTGCAAGAAACCGGTGACCACGGTGGCGTCCGCCGCCCCGGTCAGATCGCAGCGGCGGCTATCCGCCTGTTCGAACAGCAGGCGGATCCGCCGCGGCATCCCGAAGAAGGCCTGCCAAGGCGGCCGGTCGGGATCGGCATGGACTTCGCTGCCCTTGGTCTGCGACGTCGGCGTCGGCGCCATCCACGGGAAGGCTTCGGACATGCGCTCTACGGGAAGCGGGCGTCCGTCCGGGACGTTGGCCCAAACCGTGTCCCAGAGCGCCGGCGCGGCGCCCTCGCCTCCCGGCCGCGGCTCGACCAGCGTGACCATCGGCCCGCCGCCGCGCATGGAGGTCCGGTTGCCCGCGCCACCCGAGGGCGCGAAAGCTTGCAGGGTATAGAGCGCCATGGCGGCCGCGGACCGGGAGAAAACCGCATACCGGCCGCGATGGACCATGAGGTCGGCATTGTTCCTGGCGGTATTGCCCCCGGAGGCATCGATCAGCAGGGCGTCGACGCCGGTCGGGCCGGCGTCCAGCGCCTCGAAGTCCTGCAGAAAGCGCGGCCCCGCACCGTCGAGCTCGAAGGCCGCCACATAGGGCGCAAGGGCCTCATCGAGAGCCGCGGGATCGGGCGGCGCCTCCCGCACGTCCCACCAGGCATCGTCGTCCTTTGGCGG
>JAKSBI010000801.1 GCA_022361215.1 Hyphomicrobiales bacterium
CCGGTTTTTTCGAGCTGTCCGTTCAGGATCTCGAACAGCTCGGCCGTGCGCGTCCGGCTGGCCTCGATCTGCGCCTCGCTGAAATCCGGGTTCTTCAGGAACTTGCCGTGGAACAGGGCGGCCATGGCGGGCTGCAGCGTGGCGAGCTGCCAGTCCAGCCACTGGTCGATGAAGGCGCGCGCTTCCAGGTCGGCCGGGTAGAGCTCGGTAGGCCCATGCTTGGCGGCCAGATAGCGCATGATCGTGTTCGACTCCCACATCACCGTGTCGCCGTCTACGATGGTCGGCACCAGCGCGTTCGGGTTGAGCTTCCGGAACTCGGGCGTGTCGGTGTCCTGAAAGCCGCGGCCGTAGTCGTGGCGCTCGAAGGCGAGGCCGATGTCCTCGCAGAGCCAGAGCACCTTGCGGACGTTGATGGAGTTGGCGCGGCCATAGATGGTGAGCATGTCGGTTCCTTGTCGTGTCGCGTCTGGCGTGAGGGCGGTGCGGAAATTGGGCCGCTATGTCCCGAAAATATTGCGACCAGGTCGGGCCGGATCGTACACTAGCGCGGCGTGCGTGCGAGGGAAAGGATGGGACCGGGGTCATGAAAACGGTGGGTGTGAGGGCCTTCGGCGGAGCCGATGCCCTGGAGATGATGGACATAGAGATCCCGGAGCCCGGCGAGGGCGAGGTGCGGGTCAAGCTGGCCTATGCGGGCATCAACTTCATCGACGTCTATATGCGCAGCGGCATCTATGCCAAGTCCGATACCTACAAGACGCCCCTGCCCATGGTGCTCGGTATGGAAGGCGCCGGCACCGTCGAGAAGCTCGGGCCGGGCGTTGCGGGCTTCGAGGTGGGCGACCGCGTCGCCTATTGCATCTGTCGCGGCAGCTATGCCGAAGCCGCCGTGGTGCCGGCCATGCGGCTGGTGCCTGTGCCGGACGACGTTCCACTCGACGTGGCCACGGCGCTGCAGTTGCAGGGGTGCACGGCGCACTATCTGACCCACTCCGCCTTCGAGCTGAAGTCGGGCGACATCTGCCTGGCCCATGCCGGCGCCGGTGGCGTCGGCCAGCTCCTGATCCAGCTGGCCAAGGCGCGGGGCGCCACGGTGATCGTCACCGTGGGCAGCGAGGAGAAGGCGGAGATCGCCCGTGGGCGCGGCGCCGATCACGCCATCCTCTACCGCGACGAGGACTTCCGCGAGCGGGTGATGGAGATCACGGGAGGCCGCGGCGTAGACGTCGTCTACGACTCGGTCGGCGCCGACACGGTCCACCGCAGCATCCGCTCGCTCCGCCGCCGCGGGCTTTGCGTCATGTTCGGGACCAGCTCCGGCGTCGTGGACGGCATCGAGCCGCTGGAGCTGGCAGAGGCGGGCTCGGTCTATTTCACGCGTCCGCACCTGGCCGACTACATGGCGAGCCGGGAGGAAATCCGCGGCCGCGCCGAGATCCTGTTCGGCGCCTATGCCGAGGGCCGGCTGGAGGTGACTATCGACCGGGTGTTTCCGCTCGGCGAGGCCCGGGCCGCCCATGAATTGATCGAAGGGCGCGGCACGCGCGGGAAGCTGCTGCTGGAGATCTCCGGCTGATCAATGCCGGCCGACGCGCCGCGCGGGTATCAACTCCAACGCTGAGATCGCACCGTGACATCGTCGACCGCGCTCTGGTTCAGGCGCGGCAGCTCGCCCGGCAACACGATCTCGTCCCCCGCCATGGTGAGCGGTGGATCGAGAAGCTGCACGGGCGTCTTCAGGAAGCCGTTCATCTCGCCGGCATTGTCCACATGGCCGGGCATGGCACAGGCCTCCATCCAGCAGCCGATGTCGGTGGCCACGCCGTTGCCGAGCACCGGTGTCATGCCCTTCGACCGGATGTGGTCGAGCGCGTCCTGCAGCGTCGAGATGGCGCCCACCTTCATCAGCTTCAGCTTGATGAGGTCAGCCGCGCCGAGGTCCGCGGCCCGGTCGATGTCGTCGAGGCCGTAGATGGCCTCGTCCAGCATGATCGGCACGCGGCCGTGAGGCTTTACGGCGACGGCGGCGTCCCAGTCGGCCTTGTCGCAAGTCTGCTCCACCAGCTCCACGCCGTCGGGCGATATGGCGCCGAGGAAGGCAATGGCGTCCTCCCGGCTGAAGCCCTGGTTGGCGTCGATACGCAAAGACGCGCGGCCATCGACCGCTTTCTGGATCGTCTGTAAGGCCGCCAGATCGGCTTCGAGATCGAACCCGACCTTGAACTTGAGCGTCCGATATCCGGCGTCCACGAGCCGGTCGGCCTCGTCGCGCGCCGCGCCATAGTCGCTGCCGTCGCTGGAAAGGATGGCGAGCAGGGGGACGTTCGCGGGTCGGGTAAGGGCGGGGTGCGTCTCCAGATAGTCGAGTGCGGAGAGGAAGGCCGTGGCCGTGAACGGCGCCTCCGGCCAAGCCGTCCAGAGTGCCTGCCGCGCGGCCTCGACCGTGCCGCCGGCAAGGGCCTCCGCCAGCTCGCCCGCGTGGGTCCAACTCGCCTCGACGGTCTCGTCCGTATAGCCCGGAACCAGCGTCGCTTCCCCGAACCCGGAGGCGCCGTCGGACGCGGTCAGGGCGACCAGAACCGTGTTGAAGTCGGTCTGGACCCCCATGGCCAGGCGATAGGGCTTGGTCAGGGGCAGGCGCAGTTGCCGCAGCTCGATGTGCTCCAGGGCGCGAGGCGGCATGGGCCGGCTCCTTCAGCGGCGGTCAGGCGGCGGCGTTGAGGCGCTCGGCCAGGGCTCCCGGGACGCCCGACGGCGTCGGCAGGACGGTGACGCCGGCCGCCTCGAGCGCCGCCTTCTTGCCGGCGTAGGAGCCGCGGTCGCCCATGACGATGGCGCCCGCATGACCCATCTTCTTGCCGGGCGGCGAGGCGGCCCCGGCGATGAAGGCGGCGACCGGCTTAGACATGCCCGCGGCGTACTCGGCCGCGTCTTCCTCCATGCCGCCGCCGATCTCGCCGATCATGGCGATGGCGTCCGTCGCGTCGTCGCGGTCGAGCGCGACCAGGGCGTCGCGCGTGGTGGTGCCGATGATGGGGTCGCCGCCGATGCCGACGAAGGCGGAGATGCCCATGCCGGCCTGCACGATGTTCAGGCAGAGCAGCGTGCCGAGGCTGCCCGAGCGCGAGATCACGCCGACGCGGCCCGGCCGGAACACACGGTCGTTGAAGGCGGGCATGAAGCCGACGAAGCACTCGCCGGCGGTCACGATGCCGGCCGTGTTCGGGCCGATCACTTGGGTGCCCGCCTCGCGCGCGGCGGCCAGCAGATACATGACGTCCTGGACCGGGATATGCTCGGTCAGAATCACGAGCTTCTTGATACCGGCCTCGACGGCGTCGAGCGCCGCGGCCTTGACCCCGAGCGGCGGGATGAAGAGCACGGAGACGTCGATCTCGCCGTCCGTGGCGGCGTCCACGGCCGAGCCCCAGACCGGCAGGCCCAGATGCTCGCTGCCGGCCTTCTTCGGGTTGACCCCGCCGACGATGCTCGTGCCGTAGTCGCGCATCTTCTCGGACCAGAACGTGCCCTGCTTGCCGGTGATGCCCTGGACCAGCACCTTTTCATGTCCGCGAACAATCATCTTGCCGCCTCCACTGCGGCCTTGACCGCGTCGTCCATCAGATCGAAGGGCTCGATGCCGAGCTCGGCGCGCACCATGGCGACCGCCTCGTCCTCGCCCGTGCCATGGATGGTGAAGAACACCGGCAGATCCGGCTTCACCTCCTTCCAGGCCGCGAGAATGCCCTCGGTCATCACGTCGCAGCGCGCGAAGGCACCGCAGAAGTTGATCAGGAGCGATTTTACGTTGGGGTTGTCGAGCACCAGCGCCAGAGCCTCCTTGCCGAGCGTGTAGGCCTCGCCGCCGATCTCCAGGAAATTGGCCGGCCGGCCGCCATAATGGCGTACGGCGTCCATGGTGGTCATGGTCAGCCCCGCGCCGTTGGCCAGCACGCCGACCTCGCCTTCGAGCTCGATGTATTTGAGGCCGGCCGCCTTGCCGCGCGTCTCAAGCGCCGTCAGCTTGTCGGGCGTGCCCGCTTCCGCGATCTCCGTCTGGCGCTTGATGCCGGAATCGTCCAGCGTGAACTTGCAGTCCAGCGCCACCAGCCGGTTATCCTCGGTCAGCACCAGCGGGTTGATCTCGAGCAGCTCGGCGTCGTTGCCGCGATAGGCCTGGTAGAGCGCCATCAGAAGGTCGGCGACGCCATCGGCGTCGACGCCGTCGGCCGCGGGCAGGGCTTCGAGCAGTGTTCTGCGCGCCAGGCCATGGCGGATGTCGATGGGAAGCCGCAGCAGCTTGTCGGGGTGCGCCTCGGCGATCTCCTCGATGTCCATGCCGCCCTCGGGAGAGAACAGCAGCAGCGGCCCCTTGCTCTCGGCGTCGTTCAGGATGGCGGCGTACATCTCCCGCGCGATCGGCACCTGCGCCTCGACCAGAACCTTCTCGACCGAATGGTCGCCGATCTTGAGGCCCAGAATGCGCCGTGCCTCGGCGCGCGCCTCTCCGGGCGAGCCGGCGAGCGCGATGCCGCCGGCCTTGCCGCGCTTGCCCGTCGGCACCTGGGCTTTGATCACGCAAGCGCCGATGGCGGCCGCATGAGCCTCCGCTTCGGCCTCGTCCGTCGCCACGCGGCTCTCGGGAACGGCGATGCCGGCGGCAGCAAGCAGGGGCTTGGCCGCGTGCTCCTCGAAATTCATGATGCTACTTTCCGTACTTGGCCCAGAAGGCGCCGAACAGCTCCTCTTCGGAGGGCTTGTCCTCGGGGATGGTGGTGACGAGGTGGGTGACGTTGATGAAGCAGCGCCAGTTCAGGTTCTCGGAGAGCGAGTTGCCCTGCCAGGTGCCGCAGCCCATGGAGAGTGTGAACGGCATGCCGTTGTCGAAGCCGCCGCCGACGCCGAAGGTGTGCGCTTGATTGACGTGGACGCGGACCACCTCCATCTCCTCGGCGAGCTTGCGGGGATGATCCGGGTTGGCGGTGTGGATGCCAACGGAATGGCCCTTGCCCTCGTGCTCTAGGATCTCGGTGGCGATGCGCTGGGCATCCTCGAAGTCCTTGGCGCGGTAGACGGTCAGGACCAGCGACAGCTTCTCGCCCGAGAGCGGATGGTCGTCGCCGATGCCGGTCTCCTCCACCATGAAGAAGGTCGCCTCCCGGGCCGCGCCGTCCAGCTCGAAGGCTTCGGCCATGACGGCGGCGTCGCGCGCGATCAGGTTGCGGTTGAGCTTGCCGTCGACCCAGAGCTTGCCGACGACGCGCCGGCCTTCCTCTTGCGTGGTCATGTAGCCGCCGGCGCGCTCCAGCGCCGCGATGGCCGCGTCGTAGATCTCGTCGACGATGACCAGGGCGTTCTCCGAAGAGCAGGACGTGGCGTTGTCGAAGATCTTCGACGCGGTGATCTTCCGGGCCGCGTCGTCCAGGTCGGCGCTGGCGTCGATGATCACCGTGGCGTTGCCGGCGCCGACGCCGATGGCCGGCGTCCCGCTGGTGTAGGCGCGGCGCACATTGTTCTGGCTGCCGGTGCAGACCACCAGGTCGGCCTGCTCCATGAGCGCGACCGTGGTCTCGCGGGTCACGGGCTTCGGCAGGATCTGCACCAGGTCTTCCGGTGCGCCGATCTTCTTCAGCTCCGTGCGCATGGCCTCGACCGTGGCGTTGGTGGCGGTCCAGGCCAACGGCGACGGCGCGATCACCACCGCGTTGCCGCCGTTGACGGCCATCATGGCCTTGTTGACCGGCGTCGCGGACGGATTGGTCGAGGGCGTCACTGCGGCGACCACGCCCACGGGCTTGGCGTATTTGACGATGCCCCGCTCGGGCAGCTCCTCGATGATGCCGGTGGACTTGGTCCTCAGAAGGTCGCGCAGCGTCCCGAAGGTCTTGCGCGTGTTCTTGATGACCTTGCTCTCCACATTGCCGAGACCGGTGGTCTCGACGGCGAGCTCCGCCAGGGCGCGCGCGTTCTCTGGCTTGTAGATCGACCAGGCGAGCGCGGTCACGGCCTCGTCGATACGCTCCTGGGAGGTGTTCTCGAAGGCCGCCATGGCGGCGCGGGCGCGGGCGATCAGCGCGGCGACGACGGTCTGCGGATCGGTGCTCTGCTCGTCCTGGCGCGAGCTCGGGGCCAACGGTGTCTGGAGCGTTGTTGTCATGAGGTGGCCTTCAATAAATGGGACAAGGTATCCCAATTTTTGAATAGGTGGTCTGTGTTGTCAACCGCGGCTTTTGGCCTATTCGGCAATCGACGGCTCTGCCGTAGCTTGCTCTACCGCGGCAGGCAGCGCATGACCAGAGGCGTCCGCGAGATAAATAGGACGCGGTGACCCGTTTTGCTTCGCTCGCCGACCGGACTATCTTGTTGTATTAAAGGTTCGAATCGCCCGGGAGGGCACACTCTATGACCAAGGCCAAGGACCGCAAGGAGAGGGGCTCGGCGCTGGAGAAGGCGTTGCGCGTCCTGGAGGCCGTTGCCGACCAGCCGCAGTCCGTCGGGCTTCCGGACGTTACGGCGCGGGTCGGCCTGCCGCGGCAGACCGTGCATCGCGTGCTGCTCCAGCTCGAGGAGAACGGTCTGGTGCTGCGCGATCCGAGCCGCGACCGCTTCGCGGTCGGGCCGCAGCTCACGCGGCTGGCCCTGAAGTCGCTCTACTCCGCCAACCAGGGGGCGCCGTTGCGCTCGATCCTCCAGGAGCTGGTCGACGACATCCAGGAGACCTGCAATGTCGGCGTGCTGGACGGTCTCGAATTCGTCTATCTCGAGCGCATCGAATGCGATTGGTCGCTGCGCGTGCACCTGACCGCGGGCAGCCGGGTGCCGGCTCATTGCGTCTCCGGCGGCAAGGTGCTGCTCGGCCATCTGCCCGACGAGCTGCGCGGCCGTCTCCTGCGTTCGGCCCGTCTGAAGGCGCACACGGAGAAGACCATCACCAAGGTCGCCGATCTGGAGAAGGAGCTGGATGCGGTCCGCAAGGCTGGCTACGCCCTCAACAACGAGGAGTTCTCCATCGGCATCGGCGGCCTTGGGGTGCCCATCCTCGACGGCTCCGGCCGGCCGGTCGCCGCGCTTGCCCTGCACGCGCCGGTGGCACGGCTCAGCGTCGATGACATGTTGGCGCATCTCCCCAAGCTCCAGGGCGCGGCGAAGCGTCTGGCCAAGACGTGGCGGCTTGACGGCGTCGCGCCTGCGCCGGCGAGATAGCGCCTCGCTTCCGTCCCGGCTCCGAACCTCTCCGACACACGAATTGCGGTGCGATTCACGGCACTGGACCCATTGGCGTGCGGTAAAATCGTCGTCTGGCTCCATTGACAAAATCGGATTTTGTCTCTTTAATTGAGACAAATCGTCTTGCTTATCGGAACGACACTGCTGCGGAACGCGCCAAACCGGCGCGGTTTTCGGTGTTTCGATGGGCAGGCGACGACACGCTTGAGGCCAGGTGAGGCAATGGCGAGGGTCCCAGCAGCGCGCGGAGAGGCGGAAAAGCTCGCAGCCGTCGGCTCGACTGCGGCGCACCGATCCGGCCGACGCGATCAAGAAACATCTCTTCGAAAGTACGACGTTCGACAGTGAAGGAAGCGCCATTATGAAAATGACGACCGAAGAAGCCTTTGTGAAAGTGCTGCAGCGGCAAGGCATCGAGCATGCGTTCGGGATTATCGGCTCCTCATTCATGCCTATTTCGGACCTGTTCCCGAAGGCCGGCATCACGTTCTGGGACGTGGCGCACGAGACCAATGGCGGCCTGATGTGCGACGGCTACACCCGCGCCACCGGCAAGATGGCCATGGCCGTCGCTCAGAACGGTCCGGGCGTCACCGGCTTCGTGACCGCCATCAAGACCGCCTACTGGAACCACACGCCGATGCTGCTGTTGACGCCACAGGCCGCCAACAAGACCATCGGGCAGGGCGGCTTCCAGGAGGTGGAGCAGATGGCGCTGTTCCGGGACATGGTCTGCTACCAGGAAGAGGTGCGCGACCCGTCGCGTATCGCCGAGGTTCTCAATCGGGTGATCGAGAAGGCGCATCGCGGCTCGGCGCCGGCGCAGATCAACGTGCCCAGGGACTACTGGACGCAGGTCATCGACATCGAGCTGCCCCCGATCCTTCGCTTCGAGCGCCCGGCCGGCGGCGGCGGCGCCATCACCGAGGCGGCCAAGCTCCTGTCCGAGGCCAAGTTCCCCGTGATCCTGTCGGGCGCCGGCGTCGTGCTCGGCAATGCCATTCCGGAGTGCAAGGCCCTGGCGGAGCGCCTCGACGCGCCGGTGGCCAGCGGCTACCAGCACAATGACAGCTTTCCCGGAAGCCACCCGATGGCGGTCGGGCCGCTGGGCTATAACGGCTCGAAGGCGGCCATGGAGCTGATCTCGAAGGCCGACGTGGTGCTGGCCCTGGGGACGCGGCTCAACCCGTTCTCGACGCTGCCGGGCTACGGCATCGACTACTGGCCCAAGGATGCCGCCATCATTCAGGTGGACATCAATGCCGACCGCATCGGCCTGGCCAAGAAGGTGACGGTGGGCATCTGCGGCGACGCCAAGCAGGTGGCTCAGCAGATCCTGGAGCAGCTTGCGCCGACCGCCGGCGACGCCGGCCGCGAGGATCGCAAGGCCACGATCCATCAGACCAAGTCGGCCTGGCTGCAGGCCCTGAGCAGCATGGATCACGAGGACGACGATCCGGGCACCTCCTGGAACGAGGAGGCCCGCGAGCGCGAGCCCGAGCGCATGTCGCCGCGCATGGCGTGGCGCGCGATCCAGGCCGGCCTGCCGAAGAACGCCATCATCTCCAGCGACATCGGCAACAACTGTGCCATCGGCAATGCCTATCCGACCTTCGAGGAGGCCCGGAAATATCTGGCGCCCGGGCTCTTCGGCCCCTGCGGCTACGGCTTCCCGGCTATTCTGGGCGCCAAGATCGGCTGTCCGGACGTGCCCGTGGTGGGTTTTGCCGGGGACGGCGCCTTCGGCATCAGCGTGAACGAGATGACCTCGTGCGGCCGTGAGGAATGGCCGGCCATCACCATGATCATCTTCCGCAACTACCAGTGGGGCGCCGAGAAGCGCAACACCACGCTCTGGTACGACAACAACTTCGTCGGCACCGAGCTCGACCCCAGTCTGAGCTATGCCAGGATCGCGGAAGGCTGCGGCTTCAAGGGCGTGCAGGTGGCGACGCAGGCCGAGCTGACCGAGGCGCTGCAGGAGGCCTGCAAGGCGCAGGACGACGGCGTGACCACGTTCATCGAGGTTCTGCTGAACCAGGAGCTCGGCGAGCCGTTTCGCCGCGACGCCATGAAGAAGCCGGTGGTGGTCGCGGGCATCGATCCGGCCGACATGCGTCCGCAGCAGGTCATGTAGCGGCCCTGGCCGTTGCACAGCCTGGAACGTGAACATTCAATCGTGCCGCCGCCTCGCGAGGGCGGCGGCACGTCTTTCCGGTAGGGCCTCATGCTGAGCACAGCTCCTGTCGAGTGTCCGCGCCGCCTGCTGGAGGCCGCCGGCGGCCTGCCGGCCCTGCGCACGGCTGTCGTCAATGCCACCACGGCCATGGTGCTCGAAAGCGCCCGGGATGCCGCGGATGCCAAGATCATCGAGCCGGTGCTGTTCGGCGATGCGGATCGGATCGGGCAGCTCGCGGAGGAGATCGGCTGGGATATCGGCGGGCTCCGGATCGTCGATGCCGACGACGAGCGCGAAGCCGCCGCGCTGGCAGCCGCCGCGGCCGGGGACGGGACCATGGAAGCGCTCATGAAGGGGCACGTCCACACCGACGTCTTCATGTCCGCGGCCCTGAAGCGCGAGGCCGGACTGCGCACGGGACGACGTCTGACCCATGTGTTTCACATGACCGTGCCCGGGCATGACGACCCGCTTTTCATTTCCGACGGGGCCCTCAACACCCATCCCGACGTCGAGACCAAGAAGGCGATCATCACCAATGCGGTGGATCTGGCACGCGCCTTGGAGATCGAGATCCCCCATGTGGCGCTGCTGTCGGCCACGGAGGAGCCGAGCGAGCACCTGCCGTCGAGCCTGCATGCCGCCGAGTTGGCCGACTGGGCCAAGGCCAATGTGGGCGGGGCCGAGGTGCATGGCCCCCTGGCCTTCGACCTGACGGTCTCGCCGGACGCGGCGCGGATCAAGGGCATCGACCACCCGGTCGCCGGCAACGCCGACATCGTCGTCGTTCCCGACATCGTCAGCGGCAATGCCCTCTTCAAGATGATGGTCTATTTCATGAGCGCCTGCGCCGCGGGCGTCGTTCTGGGCGCCAAGGTCCCGATCCTGCTGACCAGTCGCGCCGATCCGCCGGAGGCCAGGCTTGCGTCGGCCGCGGTTGCGTCGATCATGAAGCAGAGCGCGGCCGGCGCCGCGCCCTGAGCCTGGGCGCCCCGCCTGTGATCCGGGGGGCGGGCGGCAACGTAAGGCTCCAAAAGCGATTTGGGGCTCCATGGGAAGACAGAACATCGCCGTGGTCGGAAGCGGCATTTCCGGCCTGTCCGCAGCCTGGCTGCTGTCTCGGCGTCACTCCGTTACCGTTTTCGAGAAGAGCGACTGGCTCGGCGGCCACAGCAACACGGTCGAGGCCAGGGCGCCGGAGGGGCCGTGTCCCGTCGACACCGGCTTCATCGTCTACAACCCGCCGAGCTATCCGAACCTGGTCGCGCTCTTCGAGCATCTGAACGTCCCCACCGTGGCGACCCAGATGACGTTCTCCGTCTCGCTCGACGGCGGACGCTACGAATATTCCGGCAGCGGTCTGTTCGGCTTGATGGGACAGCGGCGCAATGTGGTCTCGCTGCGCCATTGGACCATGATCGCCGATCTGCTGCGGTTCTTCCGCGCGGCGCAGACGCTGATCGACCGGGCGCCGACATCGCCCATGACGCTCGGCGCCTTCGTGGAGCGGGAGGGGTTCTCGAAGACTTTCGTCGACGATCATATTCTGCCCATGGGGGCCGCCATCTGGTCGGCGCCACCGCAGCAGATCCTGTCGTTTCCGGCGCTCTCCTTCGCCCGCTTCTTCTCCAATCACGGGCTTTTGAAGGTGCGCAACCGTCCGGACTGGCGCACGGTGCGGAGCGGTTCCCGAGAGTATGTGCGGCGGCTTCGCGAAGATATGACGGCGACATTCCATCTGGAGCGCGCCGCCGTCCGCGTGGTGCGCCGTGCGGACGGGGTGACGCTGACGGACGACACCGGTCGGACGCACGACTTCGACCATGTGGTGATCGGAGCCCATGCGGACGATGCGCTGGCACTCCTGGCCGACGCGGATGCGCTGGAGCGGGGTGTGCTCGGCGCCTTCGGTTACACAAGCAATCGGGCCGTGCTGCACACGGACACGCGGCTGATGCCGCGCCGTCGGCGCATATGGTCGAGCTGGAACTATCTGGGCGAGCAGCATGATGGGTCCCGCCGGGTCTCGGCGACCTACTGGATGAACGCCCTGCAGCCCCTTGCCACGACGACGGACTGTTTCGTGACGCTCAATCCGGTGCGGGCCATCGATCCGGCGCGTGTCGAGGCGGAGTTCGCCTACGATCACCCGGTGTTCGACCAGGCCGCGATCGATGCGCAGGACCAGCTTTGGCGGCTGCAAGGCCGCCGGCGGACCTGGTTCTGCGGCAGCTATTTCGGATACGGGTTCCACGAAGACGGGCTTCAGTCCGGGCTTGCGGTCGGCGAGCAGCTGGGCGGCGTGCAGCGACCCTGGCGCGTCGAGAACGAGTCGGGCCGCATTCGGCTGCCGTCGGACGCGCCCGCACACTCTCTGCCCGAGGCCGCCGAATGAGCGCGCCAGCGTCCGCCATCTATGCCGGGGAGGTCGTGCACAAGCGTCTGCGGCCGCGCCGGCACCGTTTGCGCTACAGCGTGTTCTCCACCCTGATCGACCTGTCCGAGCTGCCCGATCTCGATCGGCGATTGCGTCTGTTCTCGTGGAACCGCTTCAACCTATTCAGTTTTCACGAGGTGGATCACGGTCCGGGCCGCGCCGGGGGCCTGGAAGCCCACATCCGCGCGCTGCTCGCCGAGCGCGATCTCGATATCGGCCGCGGGCGCATCGCGCTGCTCTGCTACCCGAGGGTTCTGGGCTACGTCTTCAATCCGCTCAGCGTCTATTTCTGCCATGACGAAGAGGGCGGCCTGCGTGCCATCATCTACGAGGTCAGCAACACCTTCCAGGAGCGTTGTAGCTATGTGGTGCCGGTTCCCGGCGATGCCGGCAGCACGATCTTTCAGTCCTGCCGGAAGCAGCTCTACGTCTCGCCGTTCTTGAGCCATGGCGGGCGCTACACGTTTCATATCGACCCGCCCGGCCAGCGTACCGCGGTCGGGGTGACCGTGCGGGAGGGCGGCGGTCCGGTTCTGAAGGCGCATTTCAGCGGCCGGCGGCAGCCGCTCACGGACGGCACGCTGCTGCGGGCGCTGGTCCGCTACCCCCTGATGACGTGGAAGGTGATCGCCGCCATTCACGTGGAGGCGCTGAAGCTTTGGCTGAAGGGGCTGCGCACCACGGCGCGGCCGAAGGCCGTGCGCTACGCCGTCGCGAGCGGCCACCTCGGCGATTGGAGACCGTCCCATGAGCGTGCATGAGATCGCCCGGCGCGGCGCCGGCACCTGGAGCGGGAAGGTGGTGCACCCGCTGGCGCCGCTCATTTTCAGGGTCTGCCGCGCGGCGCTCGCGGGGCTCGAGCGCGGCAGCGTGCGCCTGACCTTGCCCTCGGGCCATACCGCCGTCTTTCGCGGCAAGGCGCCCGGCGTGCAGGCCGCCATCGTCGTGCGCAACCAGGGCGTCTTCTGGAAATCGCTGCGTCGCGGCGGCATCGGCTTCGCGGAAAGCTATATGAACGGCGACTGGGCGACGCCCGACCTCGGCGCCGTTCTCCGCTTCTTCCTGCAGAACCGGTCCGGACTGACGCGAGGCGACAACACCTGGTTCCGGGCGCGTTTGCCCGACCGCCTGTTCCACCGCCTGCGCCGCAATACGCGCCGCGGCAGCCGGCGCAACATCGCCTATCACTACGATCTGGGAAATGCGTTCTACGCGCGCTGGCTCGACGCCAGCATGATGTATTCGAGCGCCTATTTCACTCATGACGGTCAGAGCCTGGAGGCGGCGCAGCGGGCCAAGTCGGATCTGATCCTCGATATGCTGGAGGTGGCGCCGGGCGAGCGCATGCTGGAGATCGGTTGCGGCTGGGGCGGGTTCGCCTTGCATGCGGCCCGCGAGCGCGGCATGCGGGTACATGGCATCACGCTCTCGCCGGCGCAACTGGCCCTGGCCTCGCAGAAGGCGCGCGAGGCGGGACTGGACGAGCGCTGCACGTTCCAGTTGCTCGACTATCGCGACGTGGGCGGAACCTACGACCGGCTCGCCTCCATCGAGATGGTCGAAGCCGTGGGCGCCGACGGCTGGCCCACCTACTTCCGGTCCCTGCGCGAGCGCCTGAAGCCGGGCGGGGTCGCGGTGATTCAGGCGATCACCATCGACGAGGCGCTGTTCGACCGCTATCGGCGGCGCCCGGACTTCATCCAGCGCTACATCTTCCCGGGCGGCATGCTGCCGACCGTCGAGGGGATCAGGGCGCATGCGGCCGAGACCGGCCTGGCGGTCGAGAGCGAGCTGCGGTTCGGCCCGAGTTATGCGCGTACCCTCAGGGAATGGCGGCGACGGTTCCTCGAGAGCTGGCCCGCCATCCGGCATGACGGCTTCGACAAGCGCTTCCGGCGCATGTGGAGCTACTACCTGACCTACTGCGAGGTCGGCTTCGATTGGGGCACCATCGACGTCGGTCTCTACAAGCTGCGCCGGCCCTAGCAAACCCTGCTTTGCGGTCCGGCGCCTCCCCGCCTGATCCGCATCCGTTCGGGGGCCGTATCACTCATCGATGCTAAACGCGGGACACGTGATGCCATGTTGATGAAAGCACCGGCCGATCAGCCACCGGCCCGATTCGATCCGATGGAGTTCTTCGCCGGCCGGACCATGGCCTGGGGCGTCTTCGAGGACCGGTTTCGACGCCTCAGGCGCCGCTTCTCGGTCGACATCGACGGCTACTGGCAGGACGACGAGTTCATCCTCGAGGAAGCCTTCTGCTACGACGATGGCGCGCGGGAGCACCGGACCTGGCGCTTGCAGCCGGACGGCGACGGCGGCTTTCGGGCGCGTACCGAGGACTGTGTGGGCGACGCGCGCGGCAGCATCTGCGGCCCGGCGGCCACGCTCAGCTACCTCATGCGCCTGCGTATCGGGGCGCGCCAGATCAAGATGCGCTTCGACGACCGCATGTACCAGGTCGGCCGCCATGTGGTCGTTAACCGCGCCGTCGTCAGCAAATGGGGCGTGCGGGTGGGCGACGTCTCGATTCTCTTCGTGCGCGATGGCAACAGCGACGGGCTCACGCGCGAAAGGCGCGCCGCATGAGCCGGAACAGGCGCCCGACGACCGGCAGCCGGCCGTAGACCTGTTCCGTCGCGTCCCAATAGTCGATATGGGAGGCGACCTTCCCACCCTCGTCGAGACCGACGAGGCTCGTCCCCTCCAGCTCGAGGTCGCCGAGGAGCCGTGCGCGGCCGGTGAACCGCCAGGCAAGACACCAAACGTCGTCGTCGCCTGAGAGGTGCGTGACCTCGAAGCGCAGCCCGTCGACCTTGCGAAACATGTGCCGGAGAGTGTTGGCGTAGGCGGCTTGACCCCGGACGTCGTTGAACGGGTCCCGGAAATGCACGTCCGGGCGGCAGAGCGCCATCAGCGCGTCGACGGTCTCGGGCCGCAATGTCTGGAGCGCGTCGACATAAGCCTGGATGGCGGAGCGGTGGGCGGTCATGGACGACGCAGGATGTAGCGGCGCACCAGCCAGAAGAACAGGGAATAGGGCAGCAGGCGCAGCACTTTCATGAGCACCGTGAAGCGGCGGGGAAAGGCGATCTCGAAACGGTCGC
>JAKSBI010000030.1 GCA_022361215.1 Hyphomicrobiales bacterium
GATCGTCCCCGGCGGCTTCGAGGTGATGTCGTAGACCACCCGGTTGATGCCGCGCACCACGTTGATGATGCGCGTGGCGGTGAGGCCAAGCACTTCGTGGGAGAAGGGAAAATAGTCCGCCGTCATGCCGTCGGTCGATGTCACCGCGCGCAGGCCGCAGACGTGGTCGTAGGTGCGCGCGTCGCCCATGACGCCCGTGGTGCGCACCGGCAGCAGCACGGCGAAGGCCTGCCAGATCTCGTCGTAGAGCCCGGCCTTGCGGATCTCGTCGAGATAGATGGCGTCGGCCTGGCGCAGGGTCTCCAGCTTCTCGCGGGTGATGGCGCCGGGCACGCGGATGGCGAGGCCCGGCCCCGGGAAGGGGTGGCGGCCGATGAAGGCCTCGGGCAGGCCGAGCTCGCGGCCCAGCGCCCGCACCTCGTCCTTGAAGAGCTCGCGCAAGGGCTCGACCAGCGTCATGTTCATGCGCTCGGGCAGGCCGCCCACATTGTGGTGCGACTTGATGGTGACCGAAGGCCCGCCGGTGAACGAGACGCTCTCGATCACGTCCGGGTAGAGCGTGCCCTGCGCGAGAAAGTCGGCGCCGCCGACCTTGCTCGCCTCCTCCTCGAAGACGTCGATGAAGAGGCCGCCGATAATCTTGCGTTTGCGCTCCGGGTCGTCGACGCCGTCGAGCGCGCCCAAGAACCGCTCCTGCGCATCCACATGCACCAGCGGGATGTTGTAGTGGCCGCGGAAAAGCTCGACCACTTCCTTGGCCTCGTTCTGGCGCAGCAGCCCGTGGTCGACGAAGATGCAGGTGAGCTGGTCGCCGATGGCCTCGTGGATCAGCACGGCCGCGACGGCCGAGTCGACCCCGCCCGAGAGGCCGCAGACCACCCTGCCCTCGCCCACCTGCTGGCGGACCTTTTCGATCTCGGTCTCGCGGAAATGGGCCATGGTCCAGTCGCCAGTGCAGCCGGCGACCTTGTGGGTGAAGGTCCTCAGCAGCTCGGCGCCGGCTGGCGTGTGCACTACCTCCGGGTGGAACAGCACACCGTAGAACCTGCGCGCCTCGTCGGCCGCCGCCGCGAAGGGCGCGTTGTCGGAGACCGCGATGGCGTCGAAGCCTTCCGGGATCTTGATGATGCGGTCCCCATGGCTCATCCAGACCCGGTGCTTCGAGCCCACCAGCCAGCGCGGCTCCTCGCCGTTGCCGGTCTCGATCTCAGGCGCGCCGGCCGGGTCCGCGACCGCCTCGAAGAGCGGGCTGTCGGCGACGATCTCGATGTCGGCACGGCCGAACTCGCGCTCGTCCGCCTCCTCCACCTCGCCGCCGAGCTGGGCCACCATGGTCTGGAAGCCGTAGCAGATGCCGAGCACGGGCACGCCCGCCTCGAACACGGCCTGCGGCGCGCGCGGCGTGTCCATCTCGTGCACGCTGGCCGGGCCGCCGGAGAGGATCACCGCCTTGGGCGCGAAGTCCTCGAAGACCGCCTCGGCCTTCTGGAACGGCACGATCTCGGAATAGACCCCGGACTCGCGCACGCGCCGGGCGATGAGCTGGGTGACCTGACTGCCGAAATCGATGATCAGGACGCGATCTGTCATGGCCCCGTGGTTACTGGAAAGGCCGCGGCGCGGCAACGGCTTGTTCGGACCTGCGCACAGGATTTGCGAGCCCGCGCGAGCGCACCGGCTCTATCGCGCGGCCTGCTGCGGCCCCGGATTGGCGCGCCAGACGGCCAAGTTGAGCGCCGCCGCATAGGTGACCCAGAGGACGTAGGGCACGAACAGCGCCGCCGCCAGCTCGGACACGGGCCAGGCCAGAACGATGAAGGCGACGATGGTAAGCCAGAGCA
>JAKSBI010000468.1 GCA_022361215.1 Hyphomicrobiales bacterium
GCGGCAGGCCGCCCATCACCAGCCGAGCGTCGCCGCGCTGCAGGCCCTCGTCCACATAGCCGCAGACGCGGGTGAACTGCTTCTCGTTGATGATGGCGCCGATGTCGCTCGCCTCGTCGAGCGGATCGCCGATCTTCAGCGCCGAGGTCTTCTCGGCCAGCGCCTCCAGGAACGGGTCGAAGATGTCCGCATGCAAAAAGAGCCTGGAGCCGGCCGTGCAGGACTGGCTCTGGCGCGTGAAGCGCATGGCCGCGATGATGCCCTCCACCACCCAGTCCTCGTTGGCATCCGGATAGACGATGGACGGGCTCTTGCCCCCGAGCTCCAGCGAGACCGGCACGATGCGCTCGGATGCGGCCCGCATCACCAGCTTGCCCACCTCGGTCGAGCCGGTGAAGGAGAGCTTGCGCACGGTCGGGTGCGCGGCCAGCGGCGCCCCGCACTCCTCCCCGAGGCCGGTCAGCACGTTGAGCGCGCCCTCCGGCAGATGCTCCCGGCAGACCTCGGCGATCAGCAGCACGCCCAGGGGCGCGTCCTCCGCCGCCTTCAGCACCAGCGTGTTGCCCGCGCAGAGCGCCGGCGCGATCTTCAGCGCCGCCAGGATCACGGGCGCGTTCCAGGGGATGATGGCGCCGACCACGCCGATGGGCTCGCGCCGCGTGTAGCTCAGCACCTGCTCGCCGAGCGGGATGGTCTCGCCCTTCAGCTCGCTCGCCAGGCCGCCGAAATAGCGGAAGATGTCGACCGCGCCCGCCGCCTCGGGACGGGCCTGGGTGCGGAGCGCGTTGCCGGTCTCCGCGGCAATGGTGCGCGCCAGCTCCTCGACGCGGGCCTCGAGCGCATCCGCGATCTTCTGGAGCAGCCGGCCGCGCTCGCGCGGCGCCACGCGCGACCAGGCCGGAAAGGCCGCCGCCGCCGCATCGACGGCGCGCGCCACGTCCTCGGCGTTGCCCCGTGGGATCTCGCCGATCACCGAGCGGTTGCCCGGGCTCTCGACGCTCAGCGTCTCGCCCGACGCGCTGTCCGTCCAGGCACCGCCAATGAGCATCTGCGCGCGCTGGATATCGGGGCCGTCGCCGGCCGCTGCGGTCTCTGCCATCGCCATGGTGTCCTCCCGGGTCACTCTCCTGCGACGGTCCATGCCTGGCCGTCGCATTGTCGTCTCCCAAGCAAATCGAGGATCGGCCGATCTTTCAAGCCCCAGGAGCGCTCGGCGGGTGGGTGACGATGGAGGTCAAGGCCGGCGTCGGCTCGCTCAGCCTGGCCAGGTCCGGCCGCGGCCGGGCCAGCGCCGTACTGCCCTCGAAGGCCTGCTCCATGGCATGGGCCGCGCCGAGCAGGGCGCGGTCGCCGCGGTGCGGCCCCACCACCTGCAAGCCGAACGGAAAGCCCGCATGGTCGCGCCCGCAGGGGATCGAGATGGCGCAGTTGGTGGCCAGCGTCACGTACCAGGTGAGCGCCAGCCAGTGGTAATAGTTGTTCAGCTTCCGGCCGTTCACCTCCTCCAGATAGAGCTGGGTCCAGGGGAAGGGCGAGACCGGCACGGTCGGCGACAGCACCAGATCGTAGTCCTGGAACGTCTCCTGGAAGCGGCGGAAGATGCGGGTCTGCTCGCCATGGGCCCAGGCAAAGTCCGCCAGGGACATCTCGGCGCCCATCTCGTAGTTGACGCGCACATTGGGGCCGAGCGACTCCGGGTCCCTCTCATAGGCCTCGCGGTAGCGCGCCACGAAGTTCACGGCCCGGATCACGTCGAAGCAGCGATCGGCCTCGCCGAAATCGAGATCGACCTGATCGCAGGCCCCGAACAGGTGCGACATCTCCGCGATCTTGGCTCTGAAGGTCTCCCGGATCCGCGCATCCACGGGACAGGCGCCGAAGTCCTCCGTCCAGGCCACCTTGAGGGTCCCGAGATCCACCGGCTCAGGCGCCGCGAAGCTCTCGGCGTCCACCGGATAGGACAGGGGATCGCACGGGTCGACGCCGGCCTGCGCCGCCAGCAGCAGGCAGGTGTCGGCCACGGTCCGGCCCATGGGGCCGAGCACCGAGATGCCCGTCCAGCCGAGCGGCCGGCGGTCGGCCGGCACCAGGCCGGGCGACGGGCGGAAGCCGACGACGCCGTTGATGGCGCCCGGGATGCGCAGCGAGCCGCCGGTGTCGGACCCGGTGCAGACTGGCAGCATGTCGCAGGCGAGCGCCACGCCCGAGCCGCCGGACGAGCCGCCCGCGTTCCGCTCCGGGTCGAACGGGTTGCCCGTGGCGCCCCAGACGGCGTTGCGCGTGTTGGCGCCCGCGCCGAACTCGGGCGTGTTGGTCTTGGCCGCGACCACCGCGCCCGCGCGCCGCACCCGCGCCACCATCACCCCGTCGCGCTCGGGCACATGGTCGCGATAGAGCGGCGAGCCATAGGTGGTCAGCAGGCCCTCGGTGTCGTCCAGGTCCTTGACGCCCGCCGGCAGCCCGTGCAGCAGGCCGAGCGCGTCGCCGCGCAGCACCGCCGCCTCGGCCGTCTTGGCCTCGACCCGCGCGCGGTCGTAGCAGGTCGCCGTCACCGCGTTCACCGCCGGGTTGATCTCCGCGATGCGCGCGATGCAGGCCTCCAGCAGCTCCACCGGAGAGATCTCGCGCGCTCCGATGCGCCGGCGCATCTCGACCGCGGTGAGCGACAACAACTCCTGGTGATCGGCCATAGCTCTCTCTCCTCCCTCGCCGGTGCGGGCCCGGTTCGCATCGCTGCCGTCTCCGGAGGCCCCTGCACGCGTTCTATTGTTCTAATCATAGATAAACTTGGCGCGCCCGCAGCGGCCCGCTACCGTTCTAAGGGCGATTGTCTGTGTTGGCGAGGGCAAGCAGGGCGCGATGAGCAC
>JAKSBI010000384.1 GCA_022361215.1 Hyphomicrobiales bacterium
CAGCTCCTGGGTGACGTTGCCGCGGTGGTCGTAGGTGAAGGCCGTGCTGCCGCTGACGTCGCCGATCGAGGTCAGCCGACCCACACCCTCGTTGCCGCCCGTGGTGTCGTCGTAGCCGTAGGTGACGTCCTCGGCCGGCGTGGCCGGATAGCCGATCGCGGTCAGGCGGTCGAGGGCGTCGTAGCTGTAGTCGGTGACGCTGTCCAGGTTGTCCTGGCCGTCGTAGCCGTAAGAGCTCGTGCTGAGATCCGGGTTGGTGATCGTCACCAGGCGGTTCAGTATGGCGCCAACTATCAGCTGACGACGGTCTCGGCACACTCAAACAAATGACAAGAAATAACGCATTGTCCGCGGCACTTCTTGGCTTACTGTTCTTTCTGCAAATAGGACTCGATTTCGGGTATCCTATCTAGTAGGTGCTCATATTCTTCATCAGAAAGCTCAAGATAGCTGTCCCCCTCATGAGTAATAGAAACGAGCCACGGCGTACCATCTGCTCTCATCAAGCAGAGGTCTTCCGGCAGGTTTGGCAGCAGCCAATCATAGAGGCCTTCGGTAACCTCGCCTAGGAGAGAGGTACATTCGGGGTCGAGTCGATACCAGACAACGAGCGCATCTGCTCCATGGAGCCGAGTCCCTGGCCAATCCGAGCTCATTTCTCTTTTCGTTTCGAACCCTTCCAAGCGTTGATTGAATTTCACTACCTCATCCGACATAGAACCGGCTTCACGAATGATGAGAAGCGCTTTGTCACAATACACTCGTGCAAGATCCAGAATTGACCGGTAGATCTGACCCCTCAGTTCCCGAATTAGAGTGTACGATTTTCGTTTCATCCTACTTCACCGGAATATGATTTACAGGACCAACATGTATATGAGGATTCCGTCCGTAAGGTCGGTCCGGGTGAGACTCCGGCCCGCGCGTCGGTACACCAGCCTCCTTTGCTAGATCTACCAGAGCCTCCGCTTCATCTTGTGTGAGACCACCTCTCCTCTTCGCGTCCTTCGCCAGATCTATGGCTGCTTCTTGATCTGGTGTATTCCTCTTTGAACTATCTTCATTGAGCAGGACGCCCAACAACATTGTAGCGGAGAATTCTACGATCTGACAGAAATTCAATGTGGGGAAAGGGCTATCTTTGAAAAGACTACCAATGATCTGATTCGTCGCGTCCGTGTAGGCCTTGTTCGCTGGGCTCCCTGGAACCGCGACTTCAGGAACAGGTATGCCGCCCGGACCTACGCTAGGAAAAGGGACCGTTGATTGCAGACCCAGTGGATCGAATAGGCCTATCGGATTGGCGTTAACATACCCATAGGTATTGAGCCCACCCTCGAGCCCGATCGGATC
>JAKSBI010000146.1 GCA_022361215.1 Hyphomicrobiales bacterium
CTCCCGCCGCAATCCGAGAGCAATCGTGAAGAGGTGCGCAATGAGCATGAGGTCGCTGCTGCCGTCCCTCTGGGGACATCCCGACGAGAAGGACCCGTTTCGTTCCCTGCAGACCGAGATCGACAGGGTGTTCAACGACTTCAACCGCGGCATGCGGCTGCCGGGCCTGACGGAAACCGCGACGGGCACGCGTCTGGCGCCGCGTATCGACGTCAGCGAGACCAACGGCACCGTCGAGGTTACGGCCGAGCTGCCCGGCGTGGCGGAGGAGGACGTCGACGTGACCCTGACCGACGACCTTCTGACCATCAAGGGCGAGAAGAAGTCGGAGACGGAAGACACGCAGAAGAACTACCATGTGGTCGAGCGCTCCTACGGCGCCTTTCAGCGCTCCATCCGGCTGCCCTTCGAGGTCGACCCCAAGCAGGTGGAGGCCCGCTTCGAGAAGGGCGTGCTGAAGGTGGTGCTGCCGAAGCCGCCGGAGGTCGAAGCCAAGTCGCAGAAGATCGAGATCAAGCCTGGCGGCTGACGCCAGGGGCTAGAGCCTGTCGCGATCATTCTGATTCGCGCCATTGCTCTAGCTCTTTGTTGAAGCATGTCTTTTGTCCCGAAACCGGTACCCACTTTCGGGAGACATGCTTTAAGCCCGGACGCCCGCAGCGCCACCGCCTGCCGTTGGACGGCACCTCCTCCCTCGGCGCGTGGGCGTCCGTTTTTCTTTCCCTGAAAGGATCGCGCGATGACGCGGAATGCCGGGTCCGTCGACCGGATCCTTCGGCTCGCCGCCGGCGTCTTCATGCTGGCGGTCGCGCTGTACGGACCGGGCTCGGGGCTGGACTGGATCGGATGGCTCGGCGTTGTGCCGCTGCTGACGGGCCTCACGGGATGGTGCCCGGCCTATGCGCTCTCCGGCATCGGCACCCGCCGCCGCGGGACCTGAGGCCGTGACAGCTTGACGCAGATCAAGGCCCGCGCCGCGCCGCCGCCCTAGCCTCGTCGCGAGCATGTCTTCGCAGATGAGGTCCGACGATGTCCTACAAAACAATCCTCACCTACCTGTCCTCCGCCGAGCGGGCCAAGGCGCTGATCGACGTCTCGCTGGCCATCGCCGGCAAGCAGGAGGCCCATCTGATCGGCCTGCACGTCATCCCGCAGGTGCCGGTCTATGGGGCGGTCGCCGCGCAGATCCCGCAGGAGGTCGTCGACCGGCAGCGGGACGTGATGCGCGAGGACGCCGAGGTGATCCAGAAGATTTTCGAGGACGCGGTCCAGGGGTCCGGCGTGCGCACGGAATGGCGCTGCGAGGAAGCGGACTATGGCGACCTGGCCCAGGACATCATCGAGCAGGCGCTGTGCGTCGATCTCGTGGTGGCCGGTCAGGAGACCTCGGACTGGTTCGAGGGCCGCGGCGACCTGCCCGCGCGCATCGTGATGGGCAGCGGGCGGCCCGTGCTTCTGGTGCCGAGCGAGGGCACGTTCAACGGCGTCGGCGAGCGCGTGGTGGTGGCCTGGAACCAGAGCCGCGAGTCGGCGCGCGCCGCGTTCGACGCCATGCCGCTGATGCAGGATGCCAAGTCCGTGCGCGTGCTGGCGGTCAATCCGGGCAACGGCCAGGGCCATAACGCGTTCTCGCCGAGCGAGGATCTGGCGCTTTGCCTGTCGCGGCACGGCATCAAGACGGAGGCGGCCAGCACCGTCACGACCGAGCTGTCGGTGGGCGACGAGCTGTTGTCGCGCCTGGCCGATCATGGCTCGGACCTGCTGGTCATGGGCTGCTATGGTCATTCCCGGCTACGCGAGACCATCTTCGGCGGCGCCACCCGTCATATCCTCAAGCATATGACCGTGCCCGTGCTGATGTCGCACTGAGTTATCCGGCAATCGTGCCCGCCCCACTCCCCCGGCCCAACCACCCGATACACGGTACCCTTGAGGTGGTTGGGCCGGGGGAGTGGGGCGGATAAGCCCGGCCAAACGGCCGTCTCATTAAAACGAGTCCCGGCGAGGAGCCACGTCATGTCGATGAAACGAATCCGCCTGGAGCTGGCGCGCGATCACGACTTCCCGCAGGGCAGCCGCGACCGGGGCTACGAGTTCACCGCGCCGCTGGATGCCGACGATCACATCGATCCCGAGCGCTGGAAGCAGGCCCGCGACAAGTGCCGCGTGCGCCGCTTCTGGGACGGGGAGAAGGACGAGGTCGGCCACCTGGTCCGCAAGCCCGGCGGCTCATGGGCCTTCCACTACGACATTCTCGGCGACGAGGACGACGACGAGACCGGCTATCGCTTCGGCAGCCATGCCTTCCGGCCCGGCGAATACGTCTCCATCAACGAGCACGACGACCAGCTCCGTACCTTCCGCGTGGTGACCGTCCTGGAGGTGCCGGAGTAGCGCACCGGCAGACGTGGCCTTGGTTTCGGGCCGGGGCTCGTGCGCCCAGACCGCTCTTCGGGAAGCCTCCTCCGGCGCCATCCCGGCGCAGGCCGGGATCCATCCGGGGTGCACACTTCCGGGCCTTGGCGGATGGCGTCGAGACCCTGCCGCCGGCTCCGGGCGTCGTCCGCCAGTGCTGCGCCAAGCCGCAGACGCGCCTGGATCCCGGCCTGCGCCGGGATGACGCCGAAGAAGAGGTCTAGCGAGGGAGCTAGATGACAGGGGTCAGACCCCTATTTCTCAAATCCCGGACAGCGTTCCGGAGTAGCGGCTTCCTGCGGCGCGCTCACTCCTGGTGCACGTAGGTTCCCGGCGCGTCGCAAAGGGGGGCGTAGCCTTCGCCGGCAGCGCCCATGTCGGGGGGCGGCGTCTCGGGGCTCGACTGGCGTGCGAGCCAGGCCATCCATTCGGGCCACCACGAGCCTTCGTGGGACGGCGTCTGGGCCGCCCAGGTCTCGGGGTCGACATAGCGGTCCTGGGCCTTGCGGGCGGCCACCTGGTAGCGGCGGCGCGGATGGCCGGGCTCGGAGACGATCCCCGCATTGTGCCCGCCGCTGGTGAGTAGGAAGGTCACCGCGGCGTCGGCCAGCAGGTTGATCTTGTAGACCGAGCGCCAGGGCGCCACGTGATCGCGCTGGGTGCCGACCGCGAAGATCGGCACCCTGATGTCCGTCAGCGCGACCGGGCGTCCGTCGACCCGATAGCGGCCCTCGGCCAGATCGTTGTTCAGGAACAGCCGGCGCAGATATTCGGAATGCATGCGGAAGGGCATGCGCGTCAGATCCGCGTTCCAGGCCATCAGATCGGTCATGCCCTCGCGCTCGCCGAGCAGATAGTTGCGCACCATGCGCGACCAGATCAGGTCGTTCGAGCGCAGGAGCTGGAAGGCGCCGGCCATCTGCTTGGTGTCCAGGAAGCCCTGCTCCCACATCATGTCTTCCAGGAAGGCGAGCTGGCTCTCATTGATGAACAGCTCCAGCTCGCCGGGCTCGGTGAAGTCCGTCTGCGCGGCCAGCAGCGTCAGCGACTTGAGACGGTCCTTGTCGTCCCGGGCCATGGCCGCGGCGGCGATGGCGAGCAGCGTGCCGCCGAGGCAGTAGCCGACGGCATGCACCTTCCGGTCCGGCACCACGGCGGCGACGGCGTCGAGCGCGGCCGCGACGCCGAGGCGGCGGTAGTCGGCCATGCCGAGCTCGCGGTGCTCGGGCCCCGGGTTGCGCCAGGAGATGGCGAAGACGGTGAAGCCCTGCTCGACGAGATGCTTGATCAGCGAGTTCTGGGGGGAGAGATCCAGAATGTAGTACTTCATGATCCAGGCCGGGACGATCAGCACCGGCTCGGCGTGCACGGTCTCGGTGGTCGGTGCGTACTGGATCAGCTCGATCAGCTCGTTCCGGTAGATGACGCTGCCCGGCGTTATCGCCACGTTGCGGCCGGGCTCGTAGGCCTCGGCGCCCACCGGCTGCTTGCCGCTGAGCGAGCGTTCCAGGTCCTCCAGCAGATTGACGCCGCCGCGCACGAGATTGGCGCCGCCCTGGCGCGCCGTATGGCGCAGCACCTCGGGATTGGTGAGCGGGAAGTTCGAGGGCGAGAAGATGTCGAGGATCTGCCGCGACGCGAACTCGACGACGTTCTCGTGCTGCTGCGTCACGCCGGGGACGCCGGTGGTCGCCACGGACCACCACTGCTGATTGAGCAGGAAGGCCTGATAGAGAAAGTTGAAGGGCCAGGCCTGCCAGGCCCGCCCGCTGAACCGCCTGTCCTGGGGCAGGGGCTCGATGCAGGGCTCGGCGTGGCCGGCCGCGGTCGCGCAGTGGGCCATGAAGGCCAGCAGGCGGAGCGCCTTGCGCCGTGCCTTGTCCGTGAGCTGCAGCTGCTTGCCCGGCGAGAGTGCGAGATGGACGGCCCAGTCCAGATAGGCCCCGAGAAGCCCCGCCGGCGAGAGGCCGGTGGTCGTCCGCGCCAGGGCGGCGTGGAACGACCGGTCCACGATCTCCTGCAGCGCCGTGGAGGCATAGGAGTCGCGCCCGACGAACGGCGCCAGCTTGGGGAAGGGCGGGTCGCTGTCCTCGGGGGCGGAGGCATCGGAGAAGCGGGCCGGCGGCGGCGCCTCCTCGGGCGCCGGCTGTGGGGGGCGCACGCTTCCGTTCGTCGGCGTGTCACGCTTTTGTGTTTGTCGTGGGGCTTGCGGGCTCATGGCCTCATCCTCGCAGCGCCAGTGTCCTCATATCATGGCTCGACGTAACAAAATGGCTGTGACAGGCAATTGATTCCGATCAAGTTGTATGACGCGGGCAGCCGCTAGACCACGCCCGGCTGGGCGAACACACATGCGCCGGAGATCCCGAGATGACCATTCGCAAGCTTGAATACGCGCTCAATCCCGGCTCGCTGGCGCTGATCGGCGCCAGCCCGCGGCCGGGATCGCTTGGCAACACGCTCATGCAGAATCTCCGCGCCGGCGGGTTCGAAGGGCCGATCTGGCCCGTGAACCCCCGCTACGCGGAGATCGACGGCGTCACCTGCCATCCGGACATTGCCGCCTTGCCCGGCACGCCGGACCTTGCCGTGATCGCCACGCCGCCGCAGGTGGTTCCGGGACTGCTCGGCGATCTGGGGGCCAGGGGCACGGGCGCGGCGGTGATCATCACGGCCGGCTTCGGACGCGAGAACGGGCTGCGCCAGGCCATTCTGGACGCCGCCCAGCCGACCTGCCTGCGCATCGTCGGGCCGAACTGCCTGGGCCTGTTCGTGCCGCGCATCGGGCTGAACGCCAGCTTCGCGCATCTGACGCCCGCGGACGGCAAGCTCGCCTTTCTCTCCCAATCCGGCGCCCTGGTCGGCGCCGTGCTCGAATGGGCCGCCAGCCGCAAGATCGGCTTCTCCTACATGGTGTCCATGGGCGATATGGCGGACGTGGATGTGGGCGACCTGCTCGACTATCTGGCGGGCGACATCCATACGCGGGCGATCCTGCTCTATCTGGAGACCATCCCGAACCCGCGCAAGTTCATGTCCGCGGCCCGCTCCGCCGCCCGCGCCAAGCCCGTGGTGATCGTCAAGTCCGGCCGCCATGCCGCTTCCGCCAAGGCGGCGGCCACGCATACGGGCGCGCTGGCCGGCTCCGACGTGGTCGCCGACGCCGCCTTCCGCCGCGCCGGTCTGTTGCGCGTGCACGAGCTGGAAGAGCTGTTCATCGCCGCCGAGGGGCTGACCCGCCAGAAGCCGCTCGCCGGCGACCGGCTGACGATCCTGACCAATGGCGGCGGCGCCGGCGTGCTGGCCGTCGACCGGCTGATGGACCTGAAGGGCCGTCTTGCGGAGCTCGACGACGACACGATCGCCACCCTCGACGGCACGCTGCCGGACACCTGGTCGCGTGCGAACCCCATCGACATCATCGGCGATGCGGGCCCGGAGCGGTACGAGGCGGCACTCGAAGCGGCGCTCGACGCGCCCGGCTCCGATGCGGTTCTGGTCATGAACTGCCCGACGGGGCTGACCTCCCCCACGGCCGCGGCCGAAGCCGTGCTGAAAGTGGCGCGCGAGCGTCAGGCGGGCAACCGTCCGCTGAAGCCGATCCTGACCAACTGGCTCGGCGCCGACGGGGCCGAGCCCGCGCGCGACATGTTCGCCGAGGCCGGCATCCCGACCTACGAGACCCCCGCCGACAGCGTGCGCAGCTTCAGCTACCTCACCGGCTATCGCAAGGCGCAGATGGAGCTGATGCGCACGCCGCCGAGCCTGCCGCGCGACTTCTCGGTCGATACGGACGCCGCGCGCCAGGCCATGCAGCCGGCGCGCGCGGCGAACCGGGGGCTGCTGACGGAGCCGGAGGCGAAGGCGGTGCTGGCGGCCTACGGCATTGCGACCGTGGCGACGGAGGTTGCGGAGAGCCCGGAGGAGGTCAGGCGGGTCGCCGGCACGCTGCTGAAAACGGAGCCTGCCGTCGTGATCAAGATCCTGTCCGAGGACATCACGCACAAGACCGATGTCGGCGGCGTCCGGCTCGACATCGCCTCGGCCGAGATCGCGGGCGACGTGGCCGAGGCCATGGCGGCGCGGATCGCGGCGGCGGCGCCCGAGGCTCGCATCCAGGGCTTCACGGTGCAGCCGATGGTGAACCGGCCCGGCGCGCACGAGCTCATCGTGGGTGTCGCCGACGACGAGATCTTCGGACCCGTGATCCTGTTCGGCGCGGGCGGGACGGCCGTGGAGGTGATGGACGACAAGGCGGTCGGGCTGCCGCCGCTCGATCTGCTGCTGGCGCGCGAGCTGATGGCGGAGACGCGCATCGCGCGGCTGCTCGAGAGCCATCGGGGCCTGGCCGGCGCCGATCTCGACGCAGTGGCCATGACGCTGGTCCGCATCTCGCAGCTGATCGTCGACTGTCCCGAGATCCGCGAGCTGGACATCAATCCCCTGCTCGCGGACGCCGCCGGGGTGATCGCGCTCGATGCGCGCATTCGGATGGACGGCTCGGGCGCGCCCGCGGCCACGTCGAGAGAGCGCTTCGCGATCCGGCCCTATCCGTCCGAGTGGGAGACCGAGGTCGAGCTAGAGCACGACGGGCCGCTGCGCATCCGGCCCATCCGCCCGACCGACGAGCACTATTACGGGACCTTCTTCGACAATCTGGAGGCCGAGGACGTGCGCCTCCGGCTCTTCATCCCGCAGAAGGCGCTCTCCCACGCCTTCATCGCCAGGTTCACGCAGATCGACTACGCCCGCGCCATGGCCTTCGTCGCTTTCGACCGGGACGAGGAGACGATGTGCGGCGTGGCGCGGTTCGCGGCCGATCCGGACTACACGCGGGGCGAGTACGCCGTCATCGTGCGCTCCGACCTGAAGGGGAAGGGCATCGGCTGGGCGCTGATGCAGCACCTGATCGCCTATGCGAAGGCCGAGGGCCTGCAGGAGCTTCATGGCAGCGTGCTGCGGGAGAACACCACCATGCTCCAGATGTGCGAGGAGCTC
>JAKSBI010000175.1 GCA_022361215.1 Hyphomicrobiales bacterium
GCCTGATCGCCGCCGCGGGCGCGCCCCACATCGCGCTCTTCATCCGGATCGCCCTCGGCACCGCGGGCCGGGCCGCGGCCATTCTCGACCTCACCTGGGACCGCGTCGATCTCAAACGCGGCCGCATCCGCCTCGACATGCCCTCGGAGGCCGAGCCCCGCCAGGACCCTGGCTCGGTCCCGATCCACGACACGCTCCGCGCCGCGCTGGAGACGGCCAGGAGATGCGCCTTGACGGCCCACGTCATTGAGTTCGGCGGCCGCCGCGTCGCCTCCGTGAAGAAGGGCGTGGCCGCCGCCGCCCGCCGCGCCGGCATCAAGGCCTCGCCCCAGGTGCTGCGCCACACCGCCGCCGTCTGGATGGCCGGGGCAGGCGTGCCCATGGCCGACATCGCCCACTATCTCGGCCACGACGACAGCCGCATCACGACGCGGATCTATGCGAGGTACGCGCCGGATCATCTCCGCGACGCAGCCGAGGCGCTGGAGCTTTAGCGGCAACCGGCATTGCGGTCGGGTCGCCGCAATCGAACCATGATCATCCCCGCGCCTGGACCTGCGCCGTGCGCAGGTCCACCCCGGCGGCCGTGAAGCCGCCGTCGACGAAGAGGGTCTGGCCGTTGACGTATTGCGCCTTGTCCGAGCACAGGAAGACGACGGCGTCGGCGATCTCCTCGGGCGTGCCGTAGCGCTCCAGCGGGATCATGGCGTGATAGTCGGCGCGCGCCTCGGGCGTGTGGTTGGAGCGGGTGAGGGCCGTGTCGACCGGGCCGGGGCCGACCGCGTTGACGGTGATGCCGTAGGGTCCGAGCTCCACCGCGAGCTGCCTGGTGAGGTGGATGACGGCGGCCTTGGAGGTGCCGTAGGCGGTGCGGCCGAAGCCGGCGCGGGCGCCGGAGATCGAGGCGATGTTGACGATCCGGCCGCTGCGCCGGCCCACCATCGCCCTCGCCGCCGCCTGGCAGCACAGGAACGTGCCCGTCAGATTGATGGCGATGGTCCGGTTCCAAATCTCGGGCGTGGTCTCCAGGAAAGCGGGCAGCGGCCCGATGCCGTGACAGTTGACCAGGACGTCGAGACGGCCCTGGCTCGAGACCGTCTCGCGCACCAGATTCTCCACGTCTTGAGGATCCGAGACGTCGCAGCGCATGCCGCGCACGCGCCCGCCCTCTCCGGACAGCGCCTCGGCCGTGGAGGCCAGAGCATCCTCGTCCACATCCGCGATCACGACCTCGTAACCGCCAGCGATCAGGCCCTTCGCGATCGCCGCGCC